>JAJPZF010000248.1 GCA_021204545.1 Prevotellaceae bacterium | reverse complement strand
ATCTGGCTCAACTACCCCGTGAACGACTACTGCCAGAGCCGCCTGCTGATGGGCAAGACCTACGGCAACGGACTGGACATTAGCGACGAGGTGAGCGGCTTCTGCTCCAACCCTATGGAGTATGCCGAGGCCTCGAAAGTGAGCCTCTACAGCATAGCCGACTACACTTGGAACATGCCAGCCTACGACCCCGCCGCCTCGTGGCAGAGGGCTGTGCGGACACTTATGCCGACCTCCCCGGACGCCTTCCAGTTCTTCTGCGAGAACAACATCGACATAGGCAAGACGGGACACGGACTGAGGCGTGAGGGCGAGTCGGAGGAGTTCCTTTCCCTTGACAGCGACGAGGAGAGAGAGGCGTTCTTCAGCAAGATGACAGCCAAAGCCGCCGAGCTTCTGCTTGACAGCGTCAACCAACCCCACATGCTCCAAGAGATAGCGCCCTGGGTGCTTAGCATGGCTCTCTTGGGCGAAAGGGGCTTGCTGGTGTGCCGTATGCGGGAGGATCTGTCTAACGCAGACACCCTCGCCTTCGTCGACCACTACAAGGCGGAGCAGGAGGCTTACACGAGGCAGAAAAACATCGTGAGCCGAGACTACGAGGGCAGCATAGTGAAGGCGAGACCCCTGGTGAGCGGCAGCGTCGTCTCACCCTGGGTAAGCTCAACGCTCGACAGCCTCTGCGACGAATATCTTAAGCTCTACACTTACGGCTCCAGTCTCTTCCACGTCCGCAGCATAAAGGAGGGGGAGTACCTTATCACAGTTGACGGCAAATATCTTAGCAACGTGAAGCAAAGGGATGACGCCTCAGCCGTCTTCCTCGCCGAGAGAGACAGCATAAACCCGCAGCGACAGCAATGGGTCGTGGAGGAAGACCCCACCACACACCGCTACAAGATATGCAACAAACAGGACGGCAGCTTCCTCGACGAGCGGGGGGCGTTGCGGCAGCCTTCTGAGCAAAGGCCCTTCAACCCCGCCCTGCACACCTTCACCCTCTCCCGACAAGGCGAGACGTACAGCCTGCGACAAGCCCCCGAAGCAGGAGAAGCCTACCTCCAGCCCGAGGGAAAACGCCTCACGGAAAGCCCAATGGAGCAGAATGTCTTCCACTTCCAGACGATAGATTAAGGCACGCGATGACGCTTAAACATGGCTGGCAAACTAATAGAATGAAAACGCCGTTCCCTGCCTGCTAGGCAAGGCAATAGGCCTGGCAGTGCGCTATGCGGCAGGCGACTTAACGTGCGACAGACTATGAAAGTAGACAAGGATAATTGGCGAGACATAGACATCAACATCGACAGTCTGTGGCTTATCGGACCAGGAGCCGAGGACGGAAAGCGTGAGAACTACTACCCTGGCAACTTCGAGCCACGAGTGCCTGACCATCTGATACGCAGATACACCGAGGAAGGCGAGGTGGTGATGGATATGTTCATGGGCAGCGGAACCGCGCTCTTTGAGTGTGAGCGCCTGAAGCGTAACTACATTGGCTTCGACATCAACGGGGACATAATCAAGCGCGTGAAGGAAAAGATGCGGGACGACGCGGGCATCTACTACTTCATAAACGAGTGTGACGTAAACGATTTGCAAGCCTTCCATTCCATCACAGATGACAACTTAAGGAGTATGGGGGCACCATGCATCGATTTCTTGCTTATACACCCTCCATACTGGAACATTATCAAGTATACCGATAAGCCAAAAGATTTGTCTAACATAGGCAACCTGAAACAGTTCATCAGAGTATTCACATCCTGCGTACAGAACGGCATCATGTGTCTGCGCCGCAAACGCTACTTGGCTTTGGTGATAGGCGACGTAAACAGAAAAGGTGAGGTCATTCCGCTCGGCTTCTTTCTGATGTACGCGATAATTAAATACTGCAGATGCAAGCTTAAGGGCATTGTCGTGAAGGACATTGCGGGCAACAAGGGAAAGCCTGGCGTAGAGGCTTTGTGGCGTTACCGCACCCTAAAAAGCGACACATTCCTGTTGAAACACGAGTACATAATGGTATTCCAAAAGGATTAGGCTCATTCAAGAACCAGTTCAAAGCCTCCCGCCACTTCTTTGCGCCATACCAGCCGCATCCCTCGCAAGTGCCGCTATACAGCTCGTTTCCTGCATACCGAGCCTCAGGCTAATGCCGCCACGCCCTCGGCATGAAGAGGAAGAGGACCGTGAATATCTCGAGCCTGCCTACAAGCATGTAGAAGCTCAGAAGCCACTTGCCAATGACGGGAGCCTCGGCGAACGAGTTGGCTGGCCCGTACACGCCTGTGCCTGGCCCTATGTTGCTCAAGGCACTGACGCACGCTCCGAGAGCCGAGTCAACATCTATGCCGAGCAAGGTGAAAACGAATATCCCGAAGCCAACCAAAGCAAGGTATAGCACGATGAACGCCATCACGCGGCGCACACGCTCCTCGCTCACCACCCTGCCGCCAATGCGGACGCTCAGCACGGCGTGCGGATGAAGGTGAAGAAGAAACTCGTTCAGGACCGCCTTGAAGTAAATGACTATCCTCACCACCTTCATGCCTCCCGCCGTGCTTCCCGCACACGAGCCTACAATCATAAGCAAGACAGTGGGTATCCAGTACGTAGAGCCCCAGCCAACGTAGTCGAAGCACTCGCCCTGGAAGCCCGTCGTGCTGATGATGGTAGCCACGTGGAAGAGCGATGTCCTTATGACTTCAGGCACACGGCGGGGGAAGAGCCACTCCATCTCACCCACGCTCATGGGGCGAAGCAGGAAGAAAAAGCAGAAGATCAGCACGGAGAACGCCACGATGTAAAGGAAGGTCTGAAGCTCCTCGTTGCGGAAGAACACGCCGAGCTTGCGCATCGTGAGGTAGTAGTAAAGGGAGAAGTTCACGCTCGCCAGCAGCATGAAGACCGTCGCCACATACTCTATGTAGGCGGAATGATAGTAGCCAAGGCTCTGGGAATGCGTGCTGTAACCCCCAGTAGCCATAGTGGACATGCCGTGATTCAGCGCGTCGAACACGTCCATCGGTCCTATCCAGTAGAGCAAGGAGCACAGGGCGGTGAGGAAGATATAGATAAGCAGCAGCCTTCGAGCCGTAGCACCTATCTTAGGGCGCAGGCGGTCGAGGCTGATGCCCGTTGCCTCTGCCTGGTAGATGTTGGCGTTCTTCATGCCCGCCACTGGCAGCAGGGCGAACGAGAAGACGACTATCCCCAAGCCTCCCATCCACTGCGTGAGGCTGCGCCACAGCAAGAGTCCGTGAGGCAGGCTGTCTATGTCCGTCAGGACGGTAGCCCCCGTCGTTGTGAAGCCGCTCATAGTCTCGAAGTAAGCGTCAGTCACGTCTATCTGCAAACCCTTGTATAACAGGAAGGGGAGCATGCCGAAGGCTGAGAAGATGGCCCACGTCAGGGCGACGACGATGAAGCAGTCGCCCTTGGTCAGTATCTTGCTCCTGTCCCTTTTCCTGCCGTAAAGCCATAGGGCGAGACCCGAGAGGAACGTCGCCGCCGTGGTTATGGCGAACGCCAGCCAGTCGGTGTCGCCGCACGAGAAATGGAAGTAAACGGAGCAGAGCAGCACTGCCGCGAGGAACAGGCTCTCCATCATCAGCAATATGCCAAAGAGGACTTTCTTCATCAGTAACCCACGCTACACTCCAAGCCTTGCCGCCTTACCCTCGAGGCTATGCCGTCAAGCACCTGCGGCTCTGCCTTACGGAGCGTCCTGACTGGTGTCTTGCGGTCGATGGTGTATATCATCACTTGCCTTGGGCTTATCGTCTTCAGCGCCTCAAGCCACGGCTCTACGTACTCGTCGCCTGAGTTGTCAACGTCCTGCCCGCCGAGTGTTCCCGAGAGAAACATCGTCTGAATGACTATCTTCCGCCCCACCGTGGCGAGCGTCTCCACTATCCTCTGCACGTCGTAACGGCACTGCGGGCGGTCGAGCAGGCGGATATACCGCTCGTTCACAGTGTCGAGCTTCATGATGGGATTGTCAGTGCGGCACAGAGCCTCAAGCACCTCCTTGCGCCCCACCTGCGTGCTGTTGCTCAACACCGAGAGCCTCGCCTCGGGGAAGTAGCGGTCTCTCAAGCCGCGCACCACGTCCACTATCTCAGGAAATTGCGGGTGGAGGGTAGGCTCTCCGTTACCCGCGAAAGTAAGCACGTCAGGTCTCTGCCCAAGAGCTTGCATTCTTTCCAGTTTTCTCTGCAAGCTATTCGCCAAAACATTGCAAGTCGGCAGCCCACGAGTAGCAAGTCTTTCGGCGTTAAGTCCGCACTCGCAGTAGGCGCAGTCAAAGGAACACAATTTCCCGTCGGAGGGCAGAAGGTTGATGCCCAAAGAGATTCCCAGCCGTCTGCTTGATATTGGCCCGAAGATAGGCGAAGGGTAAAGAACCATAACGCAGCAATCTGCGCGAAGATAGTAGAAAGCTTGCAGATAGCAGCAAAGGCGACTGGTATTTTAATGCCGCCTCAAGCCTCGCCAGCAGCCCTTCTCCCCGCGCTTTTAGTTATATTATGTGAATTGACCCTGCCCCTCTCGTTTTCTTTATAACTTTGCCTCGCTTATGAGACTGCGGCTCGTGGTTTGCTTCGCCGCTTGCCTTCTCGGGATATCTTGGGAAGCAAGTGCGCAGGACTGGACGGATAACCTTTTGGACAACGAGGAACTCATCCCGGCCCGCAATCAGACGTGGTATTGGGCTGGTAAGAAATATATCTACGAAGGCGAGGCTATCTGGACAATCCTTATGCCTGAGCTGCCCGTCTACAAGCCTTTGCGATTCAAGTCGAAGAGGGAGCAGGAAAGATATAACAAGCTGGTTTATAATGTAAAAAGGGTTCTGCCGCTCGCCCAACAGGTGAACAGCATAATCAAGGAGACATACGAGGTGCTTGAGCAATTGCCTGACAAAAAGACGAAAGAGGCTCACATAAAGTTGATAGAGAAGGAGCTGATGACACGCTACAAGCCTGAGATGAAGAAACTGACCTACGCCCAGGGCAAGCTGCTGATAAAGCTTGTTGACAGGGAGTGCAACCAGTCGAGCTACGATGTCGTGAAGGCTTTCCTCGGTCCTACAAGAGCCACGTTCTACCAGATATTCGCCTGGACATTCCACGCAAGCCTTAAGAAAGAATACGACGCTGAGGGCGACGACCGCCTTATAGAGCGGATTTGTCGGCAAGTCGAGGCAGGAACTCTTTAAAAAACTCCCACACCACCACGCCTACCGCAACGGAGACGTTCATGCTGTGCTTCGTGCCTGCCTGAGGAATCTCTATGCAACCATCGGACAAGTCCACCACCGACTGCTGAACTCCCTTCACCTCGTGACCGAAAACAAGCGCAACCTTGCTGCCTTCGCTCTCACGTACCGCCTCGACGGGCAAGACGCTCCGCTGACATTGCTCCACGCTATACAGCCTGCAACCCTCCGTCCTTAACACTTTCACAGCCTCCTCTGTGTCCTTGAAATATCGCCAAGCGAGGGCGTGCTCCGCACCTATGGCGGTCTTGTGAATCTCAACGTTTGGCGGACAAGCCGTTATGCCGCAAATGACAATCTCCTCCACACGGAAAGCGTCGCACGTGCGGAAGACAGAGCCTACGTTATACAGAGACCTGACGTTGTCAAGCACCACGACTGCAGGTAGCTTTCGGCTCTCCCGAAACTCCTCCACCGAGAGCCTGTGCATCTCAGTTATCTTCAATTTTGCGTTCATAACGTGTAGATAACCCTTTTATATGGTTTCACAACTCACGGGCAAAGTTAATAAATAAAGCAGTGAGCGGGAGCGGAGGGAAGTTGTCGCTAACTTATAGAACGCTTATTAACCAAATATAGCGGGTTATCAAGGCAGAGGAAGCGGGATATTTGTTATCTTTGCACTTGTAGACAGCCTGTTCACAACTCAGAATCTGCGGCTCACGAAGCCGCTGTCTGCGAAGAAGGATGAAAATACTGTAAGGTTCATAACACGGACATAACGCAGACATAACAGATAATAAACGTAGAACGAGGAAACAGGCGGCTACTTATCTACATATCGACAGGGTATTATCATCATATAGACTATTTTTCAAGAAAAGAAAACCATTATAGATAATGATAATGAAAGCGAGAGAGGAGTGGATAACCAAGGGATTCGTAGATGAGCCTGTGCCTGAGGGCATCGACCTTATGGCAGAGATTCGCAAGCTTTGCGGCAGCAAGAACGCCATCATTATGGCTCACTACTACACGATAGGAGCTGTGCAGGACGTGGCTGACTTCGTGGGCGACTCACTCGCACTGGCTGAGCAGGCGGCAAAGACGGAGGCGGACATAATCGTTATGTGCGGAGTGCACTTCATGGGCGAGACGAACAAAATACTCTGCCCTGCGAAGAAGGTGCTGATACCTGACCTTAACGCCACTTGCTCACTTGCTGAAAGCTGCCCAGCCGACGCATTCCAGAGGTTTATAGATGCGCATCCCGGCTACACGGTCATCAGCTACGTGAACACGTCGGCCGCCATAAAGGCGTTGACAGACGTGGTGGTGACCTCTGGAAACGCCTTGCAGATAGTGGAAAGCTTCCCGAAGGATGAGAAGATAATATTCGGTCCGGACAGAAATCTCGGCAACTACATCAACAGCGTCACGGGCAGGAATATGCTTCTTTGGGACGGGGCTTGCCACGTGCACGAGCAGTTCTCGCTCGAGAAGATACTGAGATTGAAACAGGAGCATAAGGACGCTAAGATACTTGTGCATCCAGAGTGCAAGGGTCCCTTGCTGAAAGTGGCTGACAAGATTGGAAGCACCGCCGTTTTGCTTAAGTTCTCGAGGCTTGACCCCGCTAAGGAATTCATTGTGGCAACGGAGAGCGGCATACTGCACGAGATGCAGAAGAGCTGCCCAGACAAGACTTTTATCCCCGCTCCGCCAGAGGACAGCACATGCGCCTGCAATGAATGCAACTTCATGAAGCTGGTGACGCTCGAGAAGCTGTATAACTGCCTGAAATATGAATGGCCCGTGGTGGAAGTGCCGGCAGATATTTCCAAGAAAGCAGTGCGACCTATCGACAGAATGCTGGAGATTTCCCGCAAGGCAGGGCTATAAAGGCGTATGACAGAGGAACTGCCTCACCTGATTTCCGACTTGGCTCTCATCCTCGTCCTTGCGGGCGTGGTGACGATTCTGTTCAAGAAACTCAAGCAACCGCTTGTCCTTGGCTATATAGTGGCGGGCTTCCTTGCAAGTCCTTATATGCCCTACACGCCTTCCCTCACTGACACGGAGTCAATTCACGTGTGGAGTCAGCTTGGCATCATCTTTCTGATGTTCTCGCTCGGACTGGAGTTCTCGTTCAAGAAGATATTGAAGAACGGATTGAGCCCGATACTCACCACCGCGCTTATCATGTGCGGTATGATGGCTACAGGCTGTGCGGTGGGAAAGTTAATGGGCTTCAGCTCGATAGACTGCATATATTTGGGCGGAATGCTTAGCGTGTCGAGTACTACGATTATATATAAGGCTTACGCTGATATGGGCTTGAGCAACAAGCAGTTCGCTGGAAACGTGATAGCCGTGCTTGTGCTTGAGGATATCTTCGCCATAGTCCTGATGGCATTCCTTGCGTCTTTCACGGGAGGCGGCGGTGCGAGCGGACCGCTTGACATACTAATGATTTTCGTACGTCTGCTGTTCTTCCTCTTGCTTTGGTTCACGGTGGGGATATGGCTCATACCTACCTTTTTGAGGAGGTATGCGAGGTATATCAATAAGGAAACCTTGCTGATAGTCAGCGTCGGGCTGTGTTTCCTTATGGTCGTCATTGCTCATAAGATAGGTTACGGTGCGGAACTCGGGGCTTTTGTTATGGGAAGCATTCTCGCAGAGACGTTAGAGGCGGAGAGGATTGACAGTGCGATTGATTCAGTAAAGGACTTGTTTGGGGCTGTCTTCTTTGTCTCTGTCGGGATGATGGTGGAGCCAGCTCAGGTGGTCAGTCATTGGGGAGTGATACTCGTGCTTGTCTTGACGATTCTTGTAGGCAATATTATCTTTGGCTTCATAGCATTTTTGGCGTTCGGCTCGTCGCTGAAAGACGCTGTACAAAGCAGCTTCTCGATGGTGCAGATAGGTGAGTTCTCTTTCATCATAGCTACGATGGGAGTGGAGAGCGGCTACGTGGACGGCTTTCTCTACCCGGTCATCGTTGCGGTGAGCATTATAACCACATTCCTTACGCCTTACTTCATCTCGTTCGCCACCAAGCTTAAGTTCACGTCGAAAGGCAAGAAAACCAAAAAGACTGGGCGGGACGAGACAAGTGAGCCTATGAGTATTGGCAAGGCTTGGCGCGTCTTCTTGGTGAACTGTGTGTCGTACACGCTGATATACGGCATACTTTGCTTTGCGGTCATCAAGCTTTTGTTCGTTTCCTTGCTGCTCGTATGCCGAGGTCTGTTCACTCATTGGCCAGGCAACTGCGTCTGCGGTCTGATAACCCTCTTCCTTCTTGCACTTTTCTTAAGGCCAATAGTGGTAAGCAATAACAACAACCCCGAATCCCAGTATATCTGCCGCCAAGGAAAGGTGCACTTTGCGATATTCTCTCTCATCTATCTGTTCCGCTTCTGCATTGCTGTGGCGGTTGTCTACTATGTTTTCGACTTCCTCTCGCCCTTCTGGTGGCAGTTGCACGTGGTTCTCTCTGTGGCGGTGGTGATACTTATCATTAAGTCCAAGCACATAAAGCGGCTGAGCAAGCGGATGGAGACGGCTTTTCTGTTTAACCTGAGCCGAAGGGAGGAAGTCCTTCCGAAAGAGAACGAGGAGGTGGCTTACGCCCGCAGGCTGCAAAGCCGTGACCTTCACGTCACTCAACTGCGCCTGCCCGCCCGCTCGCAGTGGGGTGGCAAGACGCTTTCGGAGCTTCAGATTGGGGCAGAGGGAAGGGTCATCGTTACGG
>JAJPZF010000178.1 GCA_021204545.1 Prevotellaceae bacterium | reverse complement strand
CCGCCAAGCCCTTGCGGGCTCCGTGGGTGGAGATGAAGTACTCCAGCACGCTCATTCCCTCCTTGAAGTTGGAGATGATGGGGTTCTCGATGATAAGCGGCTCGGCTCCCGCCTTCTGGGGCTTAGCCATCAAGCCACGCATACCAGAGAGCTGACTTATCTGTCCCGCACTGCCACGAGCACCTGAGTCGAGCATCATAAACACTGCGTTGAAGCCTTGGTCCGCCTCACGCATAGTCTTCATAAGCACGTCGGAGAGGTTGTTGTTAACGTGCGTCCACGTGTCGATGACCTGGTTGTAGCGCTCCTTGTCGGTGATGAAGCCCATTCCGTAGTCCTGGCTGATGCGGTCAACCTCCTCGTTGCCCTTGCGGATTAGCTCGTCCTTCTCCTCGGGGATGATGATGTCTCCAAGGTTGAACGACAAGCCGCCCTCGTATGCCATACGGTAGCCAAGGTTCTTTATGCCGTCCAGAAACTCGCATGCGCGCGCCACACCCACTGCCTTGATGACAGAGGAGATGAGGTCTCTGAGTGACTTCTTCGACACTACTTTGTTGAAGTAGCCCACCTCCTTCGGGATCACCTCGTTGGCTATCACCCTGCCTACCGACGTCTCTACCATACGCTTGCCCAAGCGTCCGTCTTCAAGAATGTCGTCTACCAACACCTTCACGGGAGCGTGAACCTCAACCCTGCGCTCGTTGTAGGCTATGATTGCCTCCTCAGGGCCGTAGAACGTCAAGCCCTCACCCTTAGTGCCGGGACGAAGCTTGGTGATGTAGTAAAGACCCAAGACCATGTCCTGCGAGGGAACGGTGATGGGCGCGCCGTTGGCGGGGTTAAGTATGTTGTGGCTCTGAAGCATAAGTATCTGCGCCTCAAGGATAGCCTCATTGCTAAGTGGCAAGTGTACCGCCATCTGGTCGCCGTCGAAGTCGGCGTTGAATGCTGTGCATGCCAACGGGTGCAGCTGTATCGCCTTGCCCTCTATCATCTTCGGCTGGAACGCCTGTATGCCAAGGCGGTGAAGCGTGGGCGCGCGGTTCAGCAGCACAGGATGACCCTTCATCACGTACTCAAGTATGTCCCAGATGACAGGCTCCTTGCGGTCCACTATCTTCTTCGCACTCTTCACCGTCTTCACTATGCCACGCTCGATGAGCTTCCTTATTATAAAGGGCTTGTACAGCTCAGCAGCCATAAGCTTAGGCAGTCCGCACTCGCCCATCTTAAGCTCTGGGCCAACCACTATCACCGAGCGGGCGGAGTAGTCAACACGCTTGCCCAGAAGGTTCTGGCGGAAACGTCCCTGCTTGCCCTTCAGTGAGTCAGAAAGGGACTTAAGTGGACGGTTGCTCTCCGTCTTAACGGCACTGCTCTTGCGACTGTTGTCCAGCAGACTGTCCACCGCCTCCTGCAGCATTCGCTTCTCGTTGCGCAGTATGACCTCAGGGGCCTTTATCTCAATGAGACGCTTAAGGCGGTTGTTGCGTATGATGACACGGCGGTAGAGGTCGTTAAGGTCGCTGCTCGCGAAGCGTCCCCCGTCCAACGGCACCAAGGGGCGAAGGTCGGGCGGGATGACGGGCAGTATCTTCAGTATCATCCACTCGGGGCGGTTCTGGTCCTTGTTCGGACCCATGCTCTGGCGGAAACTCTCCACCACTTGCAGCCTCTTCAGCGCGTCGTTCTTACGCTGCTGCACTCCCTCCTGACTTGCCGCCACACGCAGCTCACGCGCAAGCTCGTCGAGGTCGAGGCGCACCAGCAGGTCGTACACCGCCTCTGCACCCATCTTCGCGATGAACTTGTTGGGGTCGGAGTCGTCGAGGTATGCGTTGTCAAGGGAGAGCTTGTCCATCACCGCCATATACTCTTCCTCACTGAGAAGGTCGCCCGTCTCTATGGACTTCGGCAAACCTTGCACCTCAACGCCCTCAAGCGAGCCTGCCTGAATGACAACGTAACGCTCGTAGTAGATTATCTGGTCGAGCTTCTTCGTGGGGATGCCCAGAAGGTAGCCTATCTTGTTCGGCAGAGAGCGGTAGTACCAGATGTGTGCCACCGGCACGACAAGCTCTATGTGACCGCTGCGCTCGCGGCGGACCTTCTTCTCCGTGACGTCAACACCGCAGCGGTCGCACGTTATGCCCTTGTAGCGGATACGCTTGTACTTGCCGCAGTGGCACTCGTAGTCCTTCGTCGGACCGAATATGCGCTCGCAGAACAAGCCGTCGCGCTCCGGCTTGTAAGTGCGGTAGTTGATGGTCTCTGGCTTTAGCACCTCACCGTACGACTCCTCGAGTATCTGCTGAGGAGACGCGAGACCGATGGTTATCTTCGTGAAGTTGTTCTTAATCTTGTTCTCTTTCTTGAATGCCATAATTCCAATCCTCTTTTATACGTTTAGTCAAGAGTAACACTCAGTCCAAGACCCTTCAGCTCGTGAAGCAGCACGTTCAACGACTCGGGTATGCCGGGAGTGGGCATCGGCTCGCCCTTGACTATAGCCTCGTACGTCTTGCTCCTGCCAGCGACATCGTCCGACTTCACCGTCAGTATCTCCTGAAGCACATGCGATGCGCCGAACGCCTCAAGCGCCCACACCTCCATCTCTCCGAAACGCTGACCGCCAAACTGTGCCTTGCCGCCAAGGGGCTGCTGCGTGATGAGGGAGTACGGGCCAATGGAGCGCGCGTGCATCTTGTCCTCCACCATGTGACCCAGCTTAAGCATATAGGCTACGCCTACGGTGGCAAGCTGGTCGAACGGCTCGCCTGTCGCCCCGTCGTAGAGCTGTGTGGAACAGTAGCGGGGCAACCCTGCCTTGTCGGTCCACTCGTTGAGGTCTTCCATGTGCGCACCGTCGAAAATGGGGGTGGAGAACCTTACGCCCAACGCACGGCCCGCAGCGCCAAGCACTGTCTCGAATATCTGCCCGATGTTCATGCGCGAGGGCACGCCAAGCGGGTTAAGCACGACATCGACGGGTGTGCCGTCAGCAAGGAACGGCATGTCCTCCTGGCGCACCACCTTGCTCACAATGCCCTTGTTGCCGTGACGACCTGCCATCTTGTCGCCCACGCCTATCTTACGCTTCTTAGCCACATAGACCTTCGCTATCTGAAGGATGCCGCTCGGCAGCTCGTCGCCTATGGTGATGGCGAACTTCTTGCGACGCTGCTCCGCGTCAAGTTCCTTGTACTTCTTCATGTAGTTGGTTATCAGCTTCGCTATCAGACCATTGATGTGACCGTTCGCCGTCCAGCCGCTTATCTGAACCGCCGCGAAGTCAAGTCCGTCGAGGGCTGAGCCGCTGAAACGATGACCGGAAGGGATGACCTCCACACCCATATAGTCCTTCACCCCCTTCGAGCGCTTGCCACGCGTGAGCTCAAGCAGCTTGTCGATGAGTATCGCCTTAAGGGCGGCTGTCTCGTCATGGAACGCCTCGTCGATGGCTGCCAAACGGGGCTTGTCTGCCAGCTTGGCGGCACGGGTCTTGATGGCGCGGGAGAACAGCTTCTTGTCGATGATGATTCCCGTAAGAGAGGGACTTGCCTTAAGCGACGCGTCCTTCACGTCGCCTGCCTTGTCGCCGAAAATGGCCCTCAAGAGCTTCTCCTCGGGGCTGGGGTCGCTCTCTCCCTTCGGCGTTATCTTGCCTATCAATATGTCGCCCGGCACTACACGCGCCCCAATGCGGATGATGCCGTTCTCGTCCAAGTCCTTCGTGGCGTCCTCGCTCACATTGGGTATGTCGCTCGTAAGCTCTTCCACACCGCGCTTCGTCTCGCGCACCTCAAGTGAGAACTCCTCCACGTGAACGCTCGTCAGTATGTCCTCACGGACCACTCGCTCGTTAAGCACTATGGCATCCTCGTAGTTGTATCCCTTCCACGGCATGTATGCCACAAGGAGATTCTTGCCAAGGGCAAGCTCGCCTCCCGCCGTGGAATAGCCCTCGGTGAGTATCTGCCCCTTCCTGACACGGTCGCCTTTGTTGCAAATCGGGCGCAGGTCTATTGCCATATTCTGGTTCGTGCGGCGAAACTTGGGTATGCGATACTCCTTCAACGCCGACTCGAAGCTGACAAACTCCTCCTCCTCGCTCCGGTCGTAGAGTATGCGCAACGTGGTGGCGTCAACATAGTCCACAACGCCGTCGCCCTCCGCCTTTATCATCGTGCGGCTGTCCTCGCAAACCTGCTTCTCAATGCCTGTGCCGACAATGGGGGCCTCGGTGCGAAGCAACGGCACTGCCTGGCGCATCATGTTCGAGCCCATCAACGCGCGGTGTGCATCGTCGTGCTCGAGGAACGGTATCAGAGAGGCGGCTATCGAGGCTATTTGCTGAGGAGCGACATCCATCAGGTTGACTTCACTGGGCGGCACGACGGGGTAGTTGTCGTCCTGACGGCACTTCACCTTCGAGCGGACGAACGTGCCGTCGTCCCTCAAAGGAGCGTTGCCCTGACCTATTATCTGGCCTTCCTCCTCCTCGGCCGTCAGATACTCAACGCCCTCGTCGCTCAAGTCGACAACAGCGTCCTTCACCTTCCTGTATGGGGTCTCTATGAAGCCAAGGGCGTTTATCTTCGCGAATACGCACAGAGAGCTTATAAGACCGATGTTGGGACCCTCGGGTGACTCGATGGGGCAAAGGCGGCCGTAGTGAGTGTAATGCACGTCGCGCACCTCGAAGCCAGCGCGCTCGCGTGACAGACCGCCAGGACCCAAGGCGGAGAGACGGCGCTTGTGCGTGACCTCCGCCAACGGGTTCGTCTGGTCCATGAACTGCGAGAGGGCGTTAGTGCCGAAGAAACTGTTGATGACACTGGATATCGTCTTCGCGTTGACCAGCTCCGTCGGAGAGAACACCTCGTTGTCCCTGACGTTCATGCGCTCTCTTATCGTGCGGCTCATACGAGCCAAGCCGATGGAGAACTGGTTCGCAAGCTGCTCGCCCACCGTGCGCACACGACGGTTGCTCAGATGGTCGATGTCGTCGACGTTGGCCTTCGAGTTGATCAGCTGGATAAGGTACTTTATTATCTCTATGATGTCCTCCTTCGTCAGGACACGCACCTTGGGGTCTGTCGTAAGCCCCAGCTTGCGGTTGATGCGGTAACGGCCAACGTCGCCTAAGTCATAGCGCTTCTCCGAGAAAAACAGGTTGTTGATCACCTCACGGGCGCTCGAATCGTCAGCGGGGTCGGCATTGCGCAACTGGCGATATATATACGTGACTGCCTCCTTCTCGCTGTTGGAGGTGTCTTTCTGCAGTGTGTTGAAGATTATCTTATAGTCGGACGTGTTGGCGTCATCCTTGTGGAGCAGCACTGTCTCCACGCCGCTCTCGACAACCTGGGCTATCGTCTCGTCTGTAAGCTCTGTCTCACGCTCAAGCAAGACCTCGTTCCTCTCTATGGAGACAACCTCGCCCGTATCCTCGTCGACGAAATCCTCTATCCAGCTCTTCAGCACACGGGCGGCAAGCTTCTGACCCTTGTACTCGTCAAGGCTCTCTCGGCTGGCAGGCACTTCCCTGACAAGGTCGAATATCTCAAGTATATCCTTGTCCGTCTCAAATCCTATGGCCCGCAACAGCGTGGTGACGGGAAGCTTCTTCTTGCGGTCGATGTAGGCGTACATCACGTTGTTGATGTCCGTGGCAAACTCCACCCACGAGCCCTTGAACGGGATGATGCGGGCGGAATAGAGCTGCGTCCCGTTCGTGTGGACGCTGCTGCCGAAGAACACACCCGGGGAGCGGTGCAACTGCGACACTACCACTCGCTCAGCTCCGTTGATGACGAATGTACCCTGTGGCGTCATGTAAGGTATGGAGCCAAGGAAAACATCCTGCACCACGGTGTCGAAGTCCTCGTGGTCGGGGTCCGTGCAATAGAGCTTAAGCTTCGCCTTCAAAGGCACAGCGTAGGTGTAGCCGCGCTCAAGGCACTCCTCTATGCTGTAGCGCGGAGGGTCGATGTAATAATCGAGAAACTCCAGCACGAAGTTGTTGCGCGTGTCTGCAATGGGGAAGTTCTCGGAGAACACCTTGTACAGACCGTCGTTCTTCCTCTCCTCGGGAGGCGTGTCGAGCTGAAGAAAGTCGTTGAACGACTTCAGCTGTACCTCCAGAAAATCAGGGTACGGTATCGGATTCTTTACCGTGGCGAAATTAACCCTGTCGCCTTTTGATTTCTTAGCAGCCATCTAATATCTGTTTATCTATCTGTTTATCTATTTGTTATAGTAGCTGTTGGCGTTCGCCATAGATAGCCCCGAACGCTCGCGCAAGCGAGAGCAAACGAACTTGTTCGATTTGCCGAGCGCAGCCGAGTGTCGCCGAAGGCCAGGGGCTGCACTTGGTAGCCGTTGACGTTCGCCATAGATAGCCCCGAAGGGACATAACAAGCGTAGCCGGGGGTTGAGCGTAGCGGAACCCCCGGTAAACGCACCAGCGTTTGTTAGTGCCGAAGGTAATGCACGCATCCGCGACGAATATGGGTTGTACCTTCGGCACAATATCGTACTAACGTCCGATACCGGGGGTGTCGCTAACGTTCGCCCCCCGGCTACCATGTGCAACCCAACCGTGGGTTGAAACCCACGGCTATCCCTCAGCAACCCCCTCGGGGTTGTATAGGAGCTTGCGCAAGCTTCAGGGGCTATCGTAATGCCTGTTAGAAACGTCATATCCGTCACTGGCGTATAGACACGAAAAAGTAAAGAACCCCCTACCAGAGAATTCTTTACCATTAAAATCCTGCCTCACCAGAAGGAGGCTTGATGCTTACTTGAGTTCTACCTCAGCGCCTACTGCCTCCAACGTCTTCTTCAGAGCCTCAGCGTCCGCCTTCGGCAAAGCTTCCTTCAGAGTGCTTGGAGCACCATCGACAAGCTCCTTTGCCTCCTTCAGGCCAAGGCCGCAAGCTTCCTTGACGGCCTTCACTACCTGCAGCTTGCTCGCGCCTGCCGCCTTCAGCACGACATCGAACTCCGTCTTCTCCTCAGCCTGGGTCTCAGCGCCACCACCGGCGGGGGCTGCCACTGCCACAGCGGCGGCAGCGGGCTCGATGCCATATTCCTCCTTGAGGATAGTTGCCAACTCGTTAACTTCCTTGACTGTCAAGTTTACCAACTCTTCAGCAATAGCTTTCAAATCTGCCATTTTTCTTATCAATTAATTTGGTTTGTTTTACACTGTTGTTGTTTGTCTTGTGGCTAAGAGGAACGGATCTTATCCCTCCCTCTCGCCGAGTGTCTTAAGGACACCGTGGATGATGTTCTGCCCGCTCTCGAGAGCCGACACAACATTCTTAAGCGGCGACTGCAACAGAGCCACAATGTCCGCGATGACCTCGTTCTTGCTCTTTATGCCGCAAAGGGCGTCAAGCTTGTCTGCCCCGACATATATGCCCTCCTCGGCGTATGCAGCCTTCAGCTCGGGCTTCTCCTCCTTCGCCGCCTTCAACTCCTTAAGCAGCTTCGCAGGAGCGTTAGCCGTCTGTGTGAACATGACAGCCGTGGCGCCCTTCAGCACTTCGTCGAGACCCGAGAAATCAACGCCCGACGCCTCGAATGCCTTGCGCAAGAGTGTGTTCTTGGCCACAACAAGCTTTATCTCCTTCTGGAAACACTTGCGGCGCACAGAACTTGTGACCTCGGAATTCATCCCCTCCACATCAACAAGGTAGAAGTGGGGATAGTCCTGCAAATACTTGCCGAACCGCGCTACTATGGCTTGCTTGTCTTCCTTTCTCATAATCGCTCTTCTCTGTTAGATTTCCTCACAAGCTTTAGGGTCTACTTTCACGCCGCGGCTCATCGTGCTCGAGAGATAGATGCTCTTGACGTAAGTGCCCTTGGCGGCGGCGGGCTTCAGCTTTATCAATGTCTCGATGAACTCCTTCGCATTCTGCGAGATCTTCTGGGCATCAAAGCTAACCTTGCCGATGGAGGCATGCACGATGCCGGTCTTGTCGACCTTGAAGTCTATCTTGCCCTGCTTCACCTCGCGGATTGCCTTAGCCACATCCATAGTCACCGTCCCGCTCTTGGGGTTGGGCATCAAGCCGCGAGGACCAAGTATGCGGCCCAGCACGCCAATCTTGCCCATCACAGAAGGCATCGTGATGATGACATCAACATCAGTCCAGCCTCCCTTGATCTTGTCGATGTACTCCTCGAGGCCCACATAGTCAGCGCCTGCCTCCTTGGCGGCAGCCTCAGCGTCGGGAGTGCAAAGGCACAGCACCCGCGTCACCTTGCCAGTGCCGTTGGGCAGCGACACCACGCCACGAACCATCTGGTTCGCCTTGCGGGGGTCCACGCCAAGACGCACGTCAATATCCACGGAAGCGTCGAACTTGGTGTAGGTTATAGCCTTGACAAGCTGTGAAGCCTCCTTTAGCGTGTACGCCTTCCCCGCTTCAATCTTGTCAGCTGTCTGCTTCTGGTTCTTTGTCAGTTTACGCATAACGAATTGAAACTTTTAGATTATTCCTCGGGAAAGTCGCCCTTGACGGTTATGCCCATACTCCGGGCTGTGCCGGCGACCATCTTCATCGCAGACCTGACCGTGAAGCAATTAAGGTCGGGCATCTTGTCCTCGGCGATCGAGCGCACCTGATCCCACGTCACCTCAGCCACCTTCTTGCGGTTAGACTCTGCCGAGCCACCCTTGATCTTGGCGGCCTCAAGCAGCTGTATCGCGACGGGCGGGGTCTTGACGACAAAGTCGTAGGACTTGTCCTTGTAATACGTTATGACAACAGGCAGCACCTTGCCGGCCTTTTCCTGCGTCCTGGCGTTGAAAGCCTTGCAGAAGTCCATGATGTTTATGCCCTTCGAGCCCAGCGCGGGCCCTACAGGCGGTGACGGATTCGCAGCGCCTCCCTTAATCTGTAACTTGATTAATCCAGCAACTTCTTTAGCCATTGTTCTTTTTTCTCTTGTTTGTTTATCGTTCTCTTCACATGAGAAGCGCAAGCGCATGTAACAGCTGCGCTACATCTTCTCCACCTGCATGAAGTTAAGC
>JAJPZF010000292.1 GCA_021204545.1 Prevotellaceae bacterium | reverse complement strand
GGGAGTACGGCGCCTCGTGGACGACAAGCTACACCCCCAGCAGCACCAACGAGTACGCAGGGCAGGTGCTCAACGTGCTCGACAAGTTGGAGTACAACGTCAACGTCGAACGCTACTCCTACTACCCCACCGACACTGGAGGCGACAACGGATGGGTGAGGGAGCTGTTCTGGGACAGCAACTACCTCGAAGGCACTGCTCCTGCGGGCACGGTGTACAAGCGAGTGAAGCCCCACTTAGGCTACGACTCCTCCGTGCAGGCAACGCCCAACTGGTGGACTCCCTCGGTGCAGACACCCTCCATCGGCTTCGCCACGCTCCAGGACGGGAAGTACGCCCTCTCGGTCACTAACGGCAACGGGGACACCACTGCCTCGCTCGTGGTGATGATGCTCGAGGAGGACGGCACGTGGACGGAGGTGGGCAGCATCACCGACCGCTCCGAGTTCGAGCCGACGACACAGGTCGTCAGCCTCTCCAGCGACGTTGAGGAAGGCTGCACGCTTAAGCTTGTGCTCAAGGGTCTCTACTCCGACACCGAGGTGGAGAGCAGTAAGTTCATTCTGCCGCGTATACACACCCTCGACGACCTCGAGAACCTGACGTTCGACGAGGGGACGTTCGTCACGAAGAGCGTGCACACCTACGACTATGACATCACCGACGAGGCAACGCAGACCTCAGGCATGCAGGCTGTCGACGGCTGGGACATCGTGACCAACGGCAACGCAAGGGCGAGCGGGCAGTACGCCTGGGGAGCGGACTACTTCCTCGGCTCCTCGGACTACAAGATACCCGCCACCAGCTCTGAGGGAACGACAGAGGGAGGAGCGCTGGGCATCGTCTCCGTATGGACGGCCGAGACGCAGTATACCCAGAGCGTCACCCTCGAGCCCGGCTACTACGACCTCGTCATACCCGTCTACAACGCCTCAGGCACAACGGCGTTCACAAAGAACCTCATCGGCTTCATCGACGACAGCGACGGCACAGAGTACCTGCTCTCCACCACCACCTACCCCGTGGGAGAGTGGACACAGGAGGCGCTCTCCTTCGAGCTCGAGCAGCAGACCACGGGCAGGCTCAGCCTTGGCTACACCGCCGCAGACGCAGGCTCCGGCTCTATGCCGCACCTCTTCATCGACTACCTGAGCATCTCCCACGAGCCCTACGTCTACGCTCCCACCATCAACTCCTCCACACTCACGGACGGCGTCTTCAGCCTCTCCATCAGCAACCCCAACGGCGACTCCACCGCCTCGCTCACTGTGTTGACGCAGGAGGAGGACGGCTCGTGGACGGAGGTGGCAAGCGTCACTGACAGCGAGCAGCTCTCGCTCGAGGAGCTCAGCGTCACGCTCCCCGAAGGCGTCGCCGAAGGCTCAGTAGTCAAGGTGGTGGTAGGCACACTCTACTCCACGAGGACGAAGGAGAGCCAGGAGTTCACCGTCACCGAGTTCAAGGAGCTCTCGGCTCTCGTGAACCTAAGCTTCGACGAGGGGACGTTCGTCACGAAGGGCGTGCACACCTACGACTATGACATCACCGACGAGGCAACGCAGACCTCAGGCATGCAGCCCGTCGACGGCTGGGATATGGCTGTGGAGAACGGCAACGCGCGAGCTGCCGGGCAGTACGCCTATGGCTCGTCCTGCTTCCTCGGCAGCGACTCCTACCTCGCCCCCGCCGTCAACTCCGAGGGGACGACGGATGGAGGAGCCTTCGGGGTCGTCTCAGTGTGGACGGCCCAGACGCAGTACACACAGAGCCTGCTGCTGCCCGCAGGAGAGTACAAGCTCGAGATACCCGTATACAACGCCAGCGGCACCTCCGCGTTCTCGAAGAACCTCATAGGCTTCATCGAGACCGACGGCACGGAGCACCTGCTCTCCGCCACCACCTACACCGAGGGCGAGTGGACACAGGAGACGCTCTCCCTCAGCCTCGAGAAGGAGACCGCCGGCAAGCTTAGCGTCGGCTACACGGCCGCCAACCTGGGCTCGAGCAAGATGCCGCACCTCTTCATAGACTACATCAGGATAAGCGCCGCCGGCGATGACGAGGAGGAGGAAGGACTTGGCAGCGTCCCATCCCCCAAGCCTGACCCCGACGCTTACTATGACCTTGCGGGGCGCAAGGTGACCAGGCCAACGCAGACGGGTGTCTACATCAAGGCAGGAAGGAAGGTGCTGGTGCCATAAGCCCTGCCCCTACCCTCTCCTAACTGCAAGAACAACCCCTAAGGGAGCGTCGCGATCTCTTCATTGAACGCGTCGCAAAGCCTCCATTGGACAAGTTCCAACCTCTCCATTGGACAAGTTCCAACCTCTCCATTGGACAAGTTCCAAAGACTTCGATATACTCTTGGAGCCCACTGCAAGCACCCAAAAAAGGCAGCTCCCCATAACAGGAAGCCGCCTTCTCCGACCCTTCGCGCTTCAGGATGGGCTTGAACCAACGACCCCATGATTAACAGTCATGTGCTCTAACCAACTGAGCTACTGAAGCAAGTCTCGCACCCCCTCTGTGGAACCCCTCCCTTAAGGAAATGCGCTGCAAAGTTATAGGAAGTGTGACAAATAAGCAATACCTTTGCCGAAAAATAACAAGAACAGCCCCAAAAAAGAGATGAGACGACTGCATACCTTATTATATATGTCTCTGCTGACGCTGCCGCTGCTCGCGCAGACAGGCAACCACAACGCGGAGATAGCGCGCAACCTTGAGACTTTCAACGACATATACCGCCAGCTCGACACCTACTACGTGGACAGCCTCTCGGCCGACACCGTCATAGACTGGGCCATCAACTCAATGCTCTCGCACGTCGACCCCTTCACGTCCTACCACCCCGAGGACGACGAGGAGCTGAGGCAGATGGCGTCTGGTAAGTACGCGGGCATAGGCAGTGTGATACGCTTCAGCACACGAGAGAACCGCGCCGTCATCAGTGAGCCGTACGAAGGGACACCGAGCCAAGTGGCTGGGCTGAGGGCAGGAGACGTGCTGCTGACCGTCGACGACAAGGACGTGGACGGGATGCCCATCGACGAGGTGACGCAGAGACTGAGGGGCGAGGCAGGCACCAACGTGGAGGTAAGAGTGAGGCGACCCGGCAGTGAGCAGCCCCTCACCTTCACCCTCACACGCAAGACCATACAGCTGCCCGTGATACCTTACTACGGCATAGAGGGCGACCCCTCGGAGGGTATAGGCTACCTGCTGCTGACTGGTTTCACCGAAGGGGCGATGATAGAGACACGGCAGGCTCTGCTCGACCTTAAGGCTCAGGGGATGCGACGGCTGGTGCTCGACCTCAGGGACAACCCAGGCGGGGCGCTGGACGAGGCAGTAAACATAGTGAACCTCTTCGTGCCACGCGGGCGCAAGGTGGTGTACACGAAGGGGAAGATACCCAGCTCCAACCGGGAGTACTACACATCGAGCGAGCCCCTCGACACGCTCTTGCCCGTGGTCGTGCTCGTAGACGGGGGAAGCGCCTCCGCGGCAGAGATACTGGCAGGCAGCCTTCAAGACATGGACAGGGCGGTCATCGTAGGCAACCGAACCTACGGCAAGGGACTGGTGCAGAGCATCCACGACCTGCCTTACCGCGGCAACCTCAAGCTAACCGTAAGCCGCTACTACATACCAAGCGGGCGGTGCATACAGGCTTACGACTACCGCCACCTCAACGCCGACGGCTCCGTCGGCACAGTGCCTGACTCCCTCACACGTGAGTTCCACACGATGGCGGGGCGCAGTGTGAGGGACGGCGGAGGCATTAAGCCCGACGTGGAGCTCGAAGCCGACTCGCTGCCCACGTTCATCTACGACCTCTTCGCAGGCGAGGAGCTGTTCAACTACGCCACGCAGTACGTGGTGAGACATCCCTCGATAGCGCCTGCAGGGGAGTTCAGCCTAAGCGACGAGGAGTACCGGGAGTTCGTCGCCTACGTGCAGGAGAGCGGCTTCCAGGCTAACCGAAGGAGCGAGAAGGTGCTGCAACTGCTGAAGGACGCAGCCGAGGCGGAGGGCTACCTGGAGGAGGCGAAGGACGAGTTCAACGCACTGGAGGCGAAGCTAAGCCGTGACATCGCCGCCGACCTGATGCGCTTCAAGGACGACGTGCTGCCCTACCTCAACACCGAGATAGTGAGCCGCTACGAGCTGCAACGAGGGGCATGCAAGCAGCAGCTAAAGGGAGACAAGGGCTTCGAGGAGGCGGTGCGCCTGCTACGGAGCGAAGACGAATACGAGAACATACTTAAACCATAACCTATGAGATACCAACGAGACCTGCGGAAGGCTAACCGCCGCTTCCTGATAGTGAACACCTGCCTTGCTGTGATGGTCATCATCATCGCCTTCGCCTTCCTCTACCTCACCTCGGCACTAAAATAATGCGCTGTTTGCTTGCTCGAGGAGCTAAGATATGCTACCTTTGCGGCGTTGAATGAAGTGAGGGGCACCGAGGGGAGTTCCTCACTTGCGTTTTAATCGGACGGATATGATAGACAGAGAGTATTTGAAGACCGTGGTGGAGGAGTGGCTGAGAGAGACGGACTACTTCCTGGTGGACCTCACCGTGTCGGAGGACAACCGGATAGTGGTGGTCATCGACTGCGCCGAGGGCGTCTGGATAGACGACTGCGCCTCACTGAGCCGCCACATCGAGGCACACCTCGACCGCGACAAGGAGGACTTCGACCTCGAGGTGGGCAGCGCGGGGCTCGGGCAGCCGTTCAAGGTGCCGCAGCAGTGGCAGATGCACGTGGGCAAGACGGTCATCACACAGCTTAAGGACGGCAGGAAGCTTACCGGCACTCTCAAAAGGGTTGGCGACGACGACTTCGACATGGAAGTGGAGGTCAAGGTAAAGCCTGAGGGAGCGAAGCGTGCCAAGAAAGAGCTCCAGACGCTGACGTTCACGTTCGCCGAGGTGGCGAGCACACGATATTCGATAAAGACTAAATAACATAACCGCAATGGCATACAAGGCAAAAGACAAGGACTCGGTTAACCTTATAGAGTCCTTTCAGGAGTTCAACTCGGAGAAGAGCATCGACAAGGCTACGCTGGTGAGCGTGCTCGAGGAGTGCTTCCGCAACGTCATCACCAAGATCTACGGCACTGACGAGAACTACGACATCATCGTGAACCCCGACAAGGGCGACTTCGAGATCTACCGCAACCGCACCGTCGTGCCTGACGGGGAGGTGCGCGACGAGAACAGGGAGATCTCACTCTCCGAGGCACAGGTGATCGACCCCGACTACGAGCTGGAAGAGGAGGTGAGCGAGCGCATCCCCTTCAAGAGCTTCGGCAGGCGCGCCATACTGACCCTTCGGCAGACACTGGCGAGCCGCATACTGGAGCTGGAGCACGACACACTCTACAACCACTATAAGGACCGCATAGGCGAGGTGATAGGCGCAGAGGTGTACCAGAACTGGAAGCGCGAGACATTGCTGCTCGACGACGACGGCAACGAGTTGACACTGCCCAAGAACGAGCAGATACCCGGCGACTACTTCCGCAAGGGAGAGACGGCGAGGGCTGTGATAGCCAAGGTGGAGAACACCAGCGGCACACCTAAGATAGTGCTGAGCCGCGTCAGTCCGGCGTTCCTGCAGAGACTGATGGAGGCGGAAGTGCCAGAGATAAACGACGGCCTCATCACCATTCACCGTGTCGCCCGCATACCGGGAGAAAGAGCCAAGGTGGCAGTGGAGAGCTACGACGAGAGGGTCGACCCCGTGGGCGCCTGCGTCGGCGTGCACGGCAGCCGTGTGCACGGCATCGTGAGAGAACTGCACGGCGAGAACATCGACGTGATAAACTACACCTCCAACCCGCAGCTGTTCGTGGCACGAGCGTTGAGCCCCGCAAGGGTGAACAAGGTGGAGCTGAACGAGGACACCAAGAAGGCTGACGTGTATATGGACAGCGACCAGGTGAGCCTCGCCATCGGCAAAGGCGGCGCCAACATAAAGCTGGCGAGCATGCTGACAGGCTACACCATCGACGTTTACCGCGAGACGGCAGAGGAGGAGATAGACGACGTGAGCCTCGACGAGTTCACCGACGCCATTGAGCCGTGGATCATCGAGGAGCTGAAGAAGATAGGCTTCGTCACCGCGCGCCAGGTGCTGGACGCCCCGAAGGAGATTCTCATAAAGGAGGCTGACCTCGAGGAAGAGACGGTGGACGAGGTGCTGCGCGTGCTGGCGGCAGAGTTTGAGTAGAAATGCGGCCCGTAGAGGAGCATTTCCTGCAA
Organism: Prevotellaceae bacterium; assembly: GCA_021204545.1. Classification (GTDB taxonomy): domain Bacteria; phylum Bacteroidota; class Bacteroidia; order Bacteroidales; family Bacteroidaceae; genus Physcousia. Next base: position 2,823 of record JAJPZF010000292.1, on the reverse strand, counting down.
CACATAAAGGAGCAATTGGAACGATGAGCATAAGGTTAAATAAGGTCACCAAGGAATGCAATGTGGGCTTGCAGACCGCCGTGGAGTTCTTGCAGAAGAAAGGCTTCAAGGACGTTGAGGCCAACCCAAACACGAAGATAACTGACGAGCAGTACCAACTGCTGCTCGCCGAGTTCACCCAGGACAAGGGCTTGCGCACACAGGTCTCGCAGCAGCAACAGCAGCGGCAGGTGGAGAAGGAGAAAGAGAAGAAGCAGGCACGCAAGCAGACCAAGACAGTAAATGCCGCACAGGGCGGAATATTCGGGAAGGTGGACAAGCTTGCCGGGCCAAAGGTGGTTGGCAACATTGACTTGAACGCGCCAAAGAAGCCCGCGAAACCCGCTCCGCAAGAGAGCAAGCAGCAACAGACCGCGGACGAAACAACGAAACCAGCCGCAACTGTGCCTAATGCCACGACCAATGCTTCCTCCACAACCCCAGAGACGCCGCACAATGATAGCCGTGACCAGCGAGCCGGAGGCTCGGCAAATGAGCAAACGGAGCGCGCGAAGAGCGTAGAGAAGCCCTCAGAACAATCCGCGACTAACGCAGGACAACCCTCGGCCGAGGAAGCTCAGGGAAAAAGCACGGACGGCGTGTTCCGCCTGGGCAGCTCCATCCCCGTAAAGGCCCCAAAGGTGATCGGCAGCATAGACCTCAGTGCCATTAACCCAAGTATGCGCCCAAAGAAGAAAAGCCCGAAGGACCGCAAGAAGCAGGCAGCGGGCAACACGGCAGGAACCCAGCAACCTCAGACTGGCGGCGAGGGCGGCAACAAGAAGAAGCGGGTGCGCATAGGTCAGCAGCGGGTGGACGTGAACGCCGTGGCTCAACAGGGTGGCGGCAGCGACCCGCAACAGCAGCAGCGGCAGCGTGGCGGACAGCAAGGCGGGCAAAACCGCAACGGGAGAGGCCAGCAGCAAGGCAAGAACAGCGGAGGCAAGCAAGGAAAGAATAAGCCAAATCTCGTCATCACCCCTGAGGTGAGCGAGGAGGAGGTCGCAAAACAGGTGCGGGAGACCTTGGCTCGCCTGACCAGCAAGACCAACAAGCTGGGCAAGGGGGCAAAGTATCGCAAGGACAAACGCGAGGCTATCCGCCACGACCGCGAGGAGGAAGAGCTGGAGCAGGCAGCAGAGAGCAAGGTGCTGAAGCTGACTGAGTTCGTCACCGCCAACGAGCTGGCCACGATGATGAACGTGCCAGTGACGCAGGTGATAGGCACCTGCATGAGCATCGGCATAATGGTGAGCATAAACCAGCGAATGGATGCCGAGACCATCAACCTCGTGGCGGAAGAGTACGGCTACAAGACGGAGTTCGTGAGCGCAGAGGTGGCTGAGGCTGTCGAGGAGGTTGAGGACAAGGAGGAAGACCTCGTGACACGAGCACCGATAGTGACCGTGATGGGCCACGTGGACCACGGCAAGACCTCGCTGCTCGACTACATAAGGCAGACGAACGTGATCGCCGGCGAGGCAGGAGGCATAACGCAGCACATAGGCGCTTACAACGTGAAACTGGACGACGGCAAGCACGTCACGTTCCTCGACACCCCGGGACACGAGGCATTCACCGCCATGAGGGCAAGAGGCGCCCAGGTGACGGATGTCGCCATCATCATCATAGCCGCCGACGACGGCATTATGCCACAGACGAAGGAGGCTATAAACCACGCCATGGCTGCCAACGTGCCTATTGTGTTCGCCATCAACAAGATAGACAAGCCCGGGGCTGACGCCGAGAAGATAAAGGAGGCCCTCGCCAATATGAACTTCCTCGTTGAGGAATGGGGCGGCAAGTACCAAAGCCAGGACATAAGCGCTAAGAAGGGCATTGGCGTGCAGGAGCTGCTGGAGAAGGTGCTGCTTGAGGCTGAGATGCTCGACCTTAAGGCTAACCCGAAGCGCAAGGCCACGGGCACGGTGATAGAGTCGTCGCTCGACAAGGGCAGGGGTTACGTTGCCACCGTCTTGTGCAGCAACGGCACACTGCGCATTGGCGACATGATGCTTGCCGGCACGAACTACGGCAGGGTGAAGGCGATGTTCAACGAGCGCGGGCAGAGGGTGAAGGAGATAGGCCCGTCGGAGGTCGCGGCTATATTGGGCTTGGACGGCGCTCCACAGGCGGGCGACACGTTCCACATAATGGACAGCGAGCAGGAAGCCCGCGAGATAACCTCCAAGCGTGTGCAGCTGGCGCGTGAGCAGGGGTTGCGCACCATTAAGCGTGTGGACCTGAACGAGATAGGCAGGCGCATAGCCTTGGGCGACTTCAAGGAGCTGAACATCATCGTGAAGGGCGATGTGGACGGCTCGATAGAGGCACTGTCGGACGCACTGCTGAAGCTCTCCACAGAAAAGATACAGGTGAACGTGATACAGAAGGCTGTGGGGCAGATAAGCGAGAACGACGTGAACCTCGCCGCAGCCTCCGACGCCATCATCGTGGCGTTCCAGGTGCGCCCCTCAGGTGCTGCCCGCAAGTTGGCGGAGAAAGAGGGCGTGGACATACGCACTTACAGCGTCATCTACGACGCCATCAACGAAATAAAGGACGCCATGGAGGGCATGCTCTCGCCTGAGATTAAGGAGGAAGTGACCGCACAGGTGGAGGTCAGGCAGGTATACCATATATCGAAGGTCGGCACAGTGGCTGGAGCCTACGTGGCAGACGGCAAGGTGAGCCGCAGCAACAAGGCTCGTGTGGTGAGAGACGGCATAGTGGTGTTCTCCGGGCAGATAAACGCCCTGAAGCGTTTCAAGGACGACGTGAAGG
>JAJPZF010000125.1 GCA_021204545.1 Prevotellaceae bacterium | reverse complement strand
GTGTACGCCCGTAGGCGGTAGTAGCCGATATTGCCTAAATACTCTTTGGCTTGCTCTTCGTCGTCTATAATCAAGCCCTTGCTCTGAAGCCTGCTTATTTGCTCCTCCAGTGAAATAGGTTGTTTATTGTAGTTCATCCATAAACACTCGAAGACCCCCCTGGTGCGCTGTTCTTAATGGGAAGCGTGGGAGGTCATGTTGTTGTTAAGGTAGGCATTTCTTATTTTACCGCCAACTTTTTCGCTTGTTTTATCGTAAGACAATGCCCATTTTAACGTTTGGGCGCAACCTGATAGCCTTATATCGCCTTGGCAGGTGGACGGAAGGTAGGGAAAGAATGCGCGGACGGGAGGAAAAGTCTGCGCGACTTTTAGAAAAAGACTGCGCGGTCGGGAGGAGAATATATATATAGGAACGCCCCGAAGCGTTGCGGAGACTTCGGGGCGGTTTGTTGTTGCTTGCGGGGGTTACTTCGTCTTTTCGCGGACGCAACGCACTGGGCCTGCCACAGCCCTGTTGTAGTAAATAAGCTCCTTCTCGAAGGTGTTCACTTGGGTATATTGCTGGTTGCCTGCATTATGGAAATGAAGTATATCCACACGTCTGATAGCATTGGGAGTTGCGGTGTCTGCCAGCCTGTCTCCATCTATCAGCCAATCTTTCACAGCGACAGTTTCATCTACAGTCGCATTATGATAGTTTCCGCATATCCCTCCATGGAAAGGCTGACCAGAAGCAAGGCGAGAACCTTGGGTAGGAAAGAACACAACGTCACCGCTCCCCCAATTGTTCATATACATGTGAAAGCCCATATTAGCAGCAACCTGAGCTGTAGTTGTCTCCACACAGTTTACATTGGCGACCATGTGCGCATCAATCAAAGAGTTGGCATACTCGTTATAGTTCAATCCATCCTTGGTGAAGCCAAGCCAAAGGTCACCTGGCGCTGTTCGCCATCCGTATGGGCATGGGTCGAAGATGGTCTTATAGTCACCATAGTTATCCTCTATGGATGCGTTAAAATCATCACCATTGTCTGTGGAGTACGGCTGATACCTTTTAGTGCTTTTGCCGTTTCCTCCCCAGAGGTCATCATCGCCTTCAGGCAACCAGTCACCCTGATTTTCATAGTTTGCAAGCACGTCATAGGAAGTCTCGTCGTATTCGAGATCTGTATTTGTGGCAGCAATGAATGTTGTAGGGTGCTCAATGGAATATTGTATGCCATCGGCTTTGGTCTGTGTGAGCGAGGTAGTCTGTACCGTATTGAATACGCTATATGCTGAAGTGGTGCCTTCCCATCCAGTATTACCATCCAAATATATCTGAGTGTTGCTGTTGTCATAGACATCAACATTGGCCGTAGCATTGTCATAGTTATACAATCCCGCATGCTTCCCGTTTGTCTTCACTGGCGGAAAGGGGTCTTTGCGTCCCCATTGGTAGAGCGTTCCGTACGTTTTGGTGTAGTCACTCCAAGCGGTACTTGCGGGTTCATTAGCCAAAGCCCCAAGGTTACACCTCATAACAGGATAACCTGTCACTCTCTTGTCAGTGTATATTCCATCCTCATCCCACAGATAATGGCTATATGTCACCGCATTGCCATCATTGTCAGGCGCAAGGTCAGTCACCCAGATATGCCACGACCATAAAAGCTTGCCATCTGAATTGTATCCGCCAATTAAGGCATTGCCTGTCTTTGCCGCATGTACATATATCTTGGTATGCATCCAATCGTCATCATCAGTGACAAGCTCCACAAGATTTCCACTGCTGTTGTTACCAATACAGTCTTGGGTCTGCCATATTATCTTTAAGCTGGCGAGGGTGAGGCCAAGGTCATCACCACTCAAATGCTGCTCGAAATCGTAGTAACTGGCATCCGCATAATCTGTGTTATCATCGCGATGCCCTATCTCGTCACGATAATAAGGATAGAAAGCGATAGTGGTATTGGTCGGGGCGATAAGGCAATTAGCCGAGGGAGTTATCACATCCTTAGGCGCAATGGTGACGGTAACACGATAGACGCAGTTGCGCCGCACATTATAATTATTGGTAATGTTGCCGCCTGGCGAGACAGAGTAGTGAGGGTCAGCCACTATCTGCGCACTACGATCGTCGGTAAGATTAAGACGGGAGATGACATAGAGAGAGTTCTGCGGCGCATTATCAAATTTGGTTGAAGCAGCGTCATTGCTATTCTCTCCCTTGATGTTCTCAGGCACATACATAACGTATGGGTAGCCAACTGAATAGCCATCTTCGTCTTCGCCCTCTTCGCTTACGTCAATTATCTGCGAAGACGTAAACGACCAAGGATAATACTTCGTGTCAGTGGAATATGTACCAGCAGTCTCGTCGTCGGTGAATACCGTTCCCACGCTGCAAGTGGTCGGCACGTTGCCCACCGACACTGAAGTCAGCGAAGCAGTATAGCCAGTGCTGGTTGTAAGACGAACCCTCATCTCCATTTTGGCAAACATCCTCGTCACAGGCACAGTTATGCGGCTGCCCTCCCACACGACGACACCGCTGGTTGAGCCAGACATTGGTATTCCAACCGTACTTCCCTCAGCATTCAGATCAGTAGCGTAAATCGGGTTAGGGTTAGGTATAGTCTGCTGCTGCAGCAGGTCTATAGTGCCGAAACTTGACTTATTGCTTTCTGTCACCCAAGTCGCATCGTCAGTGTTCGTAACCGCATAGATTGTACTCTCAACGTTCCCAATATCGCTTAAGGAAACGTTGAGGTCATCAAGCTCCTCAAGGTGAGTGCCTGTCACGTATGTATAATAGACAAGCTCACCGTCAGCGTTATACTGAAAGAGCCAAACGTTGTTCACTCTGCGCTCAGCCTCAGTGTCAGTCTCCGGGTCAGAGCTTGGCGTTTCCGTCCTTGTCGCCGTGCTGACTGCCAAGTTCTGGACGGAAAGGTCGAGATAAGCATTTACTGTCTTCCCTTGCTGCAAGCCAGAGTCTGAGGTCACCAAGATCTCGTCAGAGCAACCCGTCGCAGTCAACAGGGCCACTGCGGAAGCGAGCAAGGGAATAATATGTATTTTCTTCATCACTGGTCTTCGAATTCAAATACGTTATCAAATGTGTTCTCCCAATCCTCAGTCCTAATCCTAAGGTAACCGTCCACCAAAGACACGCGGAAGCGGTAAAGATAGTTGCGGTGGATATCGTACATCGCCGTCATATCTGGCAGCCCATTGCTGTCGTACTGGGTGAAGTATATATGATCTGTCTCGTCATACTTCTTATAGTTCAGCTTCACTTCTATATAAGAGTAGTCATCCTCCGAGGAAGTATTGTCGTATTCAGGCACGTAGGCTATCCACTTCCCTACTATTCCGTCGGAAGACTCCTCGGATTGCAGCATGTCCACGTACTTGTCCTCCGTATCTTCGTCGTTAGCGTCGCCGAGAAGGTGCAGGTCGTCCACGAAGTCAAGGTTCCAGGTGTAGTCGTGGTCGTAGTCATCCTGCTTGTATACACCAAAGGGAGCGCAGTAGCCCTTGCTGTTGTAGCGGTAAAGTCTGATGTATTCAAAGTTGGCATCTTCGTAAGCCTCGTCATCATTCGCCTCGAGTATCACCTCCACCTTGGCGACGGCTCGCAGGAGAGTGAGAGGCTCGTCAAGCACTGTGGTAAGATCCCTTATGAACTTGTAGCCCTGATACTCGTGCACCCCGAAGAATGGTATCAGGTTGTCTTCGCTGAGGGTGAAGCTTGAGAAGCTGTTGAACTGCGCGCACTCCGCCGTGCATATATCGTCGATGGTCCAGCTCTCATCGATGTCACTGGGGTAGCCTCCGCCCCAATTGGCGAGCATAACAATCTTGAAGTCGTCTTGGTCGAACGAGCTAAGCTCAACCCTTCCGCTCATACTGTACACCGTCTTGTCGTCATCATCCCAAACAAAGCTCTCGGGCTCGAAGGTAGTTAAGTAGTGGTTGTCCGCGTCGAAGAAGTATATTCTGTAGTCCCCGCCCGCTATGTTGATGTAGTTCTCGTACCCGATCCCCGCCTCATAGCCATCGTGGGTGGTAGCCCTTGTCTGTATCCTCAGGCTCACCTGCACCGTCTCCGTCTGCAAGTCCTCCAGCTCTTCCTGCACAGTGTCGTCGGAGCAAGAGCACAGAAGCAAGGCGGCGGCGAGGAGGGCTCCTGCGAGATAGCTGTATGTCTTAGCCTTACTCATAGAACTCATCGCTTATTGTCCACTCATCAGGTTCGGTTCACAGCGTCTTGTCCTGCAAGACCACCTCCCATGAATTGATATATATGTGCGAGTCTTCCCATTGTTCGCCCTCGTCGAGGAAGAAGACCATGTCGTACTCATCCTGACGGTCGAGATATTCCTGGTCACTCATCTCTCTGTTCTCGTAGCCCTTCACCAGCAGGGCGTAGTCAATGATCGGGATGCTGAACACCGTCTTCCCCGTCTCGTTGTTGGTTACTGTTAGCCTCGGGCTATGCCCCTTCACGAGTCTTGCCGTGGTAAGCTCAGCCAAGGCAGCGCCGAATGTGGCACGTGTCTCGTCGCCAGTCTCCTCGTCATCCTCATCGCCAAGATAAATCTCCGCCTCGCCCTGATAGGTGTACCAAGCGTAGTAAGTCATCCTCTCGTCGTCGAGCAGGCTGTTGTCCCAGTCCATCGAGCCGTTGTCGTCGGTGATGGTGAACGTGAACTTGTTCACGTCGACCGAGCTTCCCGAAGTGTGCTGAAGCACGACGTGGAAGATATTGGTGTCCTTCACAAGGTCAACGGTAATGACGTGCTCTCCTGCCTCGTCAGGGAACTCCGCGTCGGCAAGCCAGCCGTGGAAGAGGCGGTCGAGGTCAGTGTCAACGTACGCCTGTCCATCAGTACTGTAGGAGTGGTTGAGCGTGCAGGTAAGGTCAGTGGCAAGGGTTGACTCGGGAATATAGAACGAGCCGAGGTCTTTAGTGCCTGCCCATACAAGCAAGTTGTATGTGCCTGGGGCAACGTCAACGTCCATCATATAGCCTTCCTCGGCGAGGGCGTCGCCTTCCTCTGTCTTCTGCCACACCACGTTGCCGTCAGTGTCGAGCACATAGAGCGTCACGTAGCTTACCTCGTGGGCGAAGGCGTCGGCGTACTTCATATTATAATAATAGGTGAAGCGCACCTTGTAAGAAACGATCGTGTCAATCTTTGAGCCTATGGTATCAGTGTCAGAGCCAATAGTATCCCTCAGTGAGCAGTTGTCGTTCTCATCATCGTAGATGAGGTCGTTGCAGCTTGACATCGCCACGCAGCAAAGCACAGACACCAGCGCCAACAACTTGGCAGCGGCTCTCCCCGTATGTGACCTTATATCCATATCGTGTATCGTTTTGTTTCGTTTCTTGTTGTGTATATCGTCGGGGCTTGGCAGCCCTCTCTTTGTTTTCCGCTTGGGTGGGAGACACGCCTTGTGCGGTCGTCGCTCCAAGTCCGCCCATCTCTTTGTGCAGGGCGGTAGCACTTTGCTGTTCCCCTCTCAGTTGTTCCCCTGAAGATTTGTTTGATAAGCCAGCCCGGCGGCACGTGATGTCCACCGGACTGGCATTATAAGAATGTTAGAGTTCTACGTCCTGCTCAACCAACTTCCAAGAAAGGAGGTTGACCTCTGCACGTACGTGGTAGTACTCGTCGTTATACTCGCCTGGGTTCGGCACGATGATCTCGTCAGGGTCATAGACGCCACGTCCAAGGTTCTCCAGAGCCGAGATGTTGAGCACATAGTGGTGGTTGCGGACAACGCCGTAGTTAGCCTCGGCAATTGTCTTTTCATACTCGTCGTCAAGGTGCTCGATTGGGATGAGGTAGTACATCTGCCCATCTTCGTAGGCGTTGGCATCAGCCGTTGCGTTCCACTTGTCGAGAGCAGTCTGGATAGCGGCAAACTGTGCATCCGTGAGCTCTGCCATTTTCTTATAGCCATTGTCGTCCGTCTCACCAGTGTCATAGAAGAGTGTTCCCTCAACATCTTCGAGGTTATCCTCTTTGGTGACAATTTTCACATTCCCATCGCCCATAGTCTCCAAGCTTACATAAGCTGCACCTATATGTTTGTACACATCATTACCCTCGCTATCCTTACCAGAATAGTAATAGGCGTTCAGGTCACCACTGTGGTCGAGACTAGTTAGAGCCAAATTAAGATAGGCTTGCTTCGTGAAGAGCTCACCGTTGTAACGGATAAGGTTCACGGCATTGCCACTACCGTAGCAGACCTGGGCGGAGAGCATAACGGTAGTGATGGCAGGAGAATACTTACTGTTGCTGGTGAGCAAGGTTGCATCGTGTGTGTTCTCGCCGCAGTACCTATAGTAGTCACTTCCCACCTGGGTAAGATCAGCAAGGTTAGTGTAGTCCAAGTAAGGGTTCAACGCTGTGCCGTCTGTTATCACATTACCGTTAGCGTCTGTGTTAGATGTGGTATACTCACTCTCAAGCGAGCTGTAGTTGAAGGACTCGCCCCAGTAGCTGCGGAAGTGGTCAGGGTCGTTCCAAGTGAAGTGCAGGTCTCTGTCATCCCAGTTCGCATCGCCGAGGTTCTTCACGATGTTGGAGTACTTGGCGGTTGCGTTGAGCGTCCAACCGTTAAACTTGACATAAAGGTTTGTGTCATCACCAACTGCTGCCAAGTCTGGATCTTCGGAATCAGGGTCATCGTCATTATCGTCGCCTGCAACGGTGGCATTGATATGATAACCTGTAGAGCCATCTCCGAGAGTGGTTCCGGTGAGCGTGGTTTTTAACGTCACCTTAGCTGCGAGACGCTCCACATAAACCTGCACGGCACTAAGTTCCTCATTATCAGCAGCCTCCGTTGCTTCCACGGGATCCGTATAGAAGTTCGTAGCCTCCAGCGGAGTAACGAAGTAGTAACCATTAACGCCATCACGCTTGTAGCTGGAGGTGCTCATAGTGAAGTTCGTCTCGTTAGCCTCGTCCTGCATAATGGAAAGCTCAGTCTTGCTTGCAAGCTCGGTCTGCATCTCTTCGAGGGTCTCGGCAGGCTCGAAGCCGCTGGGCTGGTTCAGCACGGTGACCATATAGTTAGGATAAGACGTGCTGGTCAGACCCTTAAGAACGATAATCGTGTTGCTCTTGAAGTCGATGTTGTAGTCTGTTTGTGTCCCAGCTGCATCAGTGTCGGACGTACCACCATCCCAAACTTCGGCTGAGCTGACGTAATTGCCAGCCGTGTCGTAGAAGTAGAAGTGAGCATTGTCAACAGCAAACTCCTTGGAAGTTCCGTCTTCAAAGCCATCGTATTCACTGGGGCTGGAAGCCTTTGTGGACATAGAACCGACATCGTTGATGCATACAGTCATGTACGCCTTGTCGTTCTCAAACACGTTTTGCCCTGAGCCGTCAGTGAGAAGGTCATCACTGGAGCATGCGCAAAGTGCTGCGCCAGCCAGAGCCATAAAGAATAAATTCTTCGTTTTCATTCTCTCGATGATTAAAAAGTTAATGTTAGGTTTACTGTTCTCTGTGATTTATATTGATTAGTTAGCATTAGTCGCGTGGTCTACGTAGTTGAGGCAGTAGTCGGCCTCGCTTATTCCCTTTTCCTTTGCGCTCTCCAGGAGCGGACGCGCGGTGGCGTAGTCCTTGTCCATCACGGACACAACTCCACGGGTGTAGTCAGCCTCCGCACTGTCTCCTGCCTTCTCGAGGTGCTTGCGGGCATCCTCGAGGTCGCCTCTCTTGATCTCCGCCACGGCGGCGTTAAGGTTAGCCTCCTCGCTGTTGGGGTACATACGCACCGCTGTCTCGAATATCTCTGTGAACTCCTCGGAGCCTGGCTCATACTCTTGGGCGAGCAAGAACATCTCGTTGAGGCTGAGCTTGGACGGCTCGGCGGCGTAGACACGCCTTATCTCCTCAATATCCGTGAAGGCTCGCACCACGTAGCTTACTCTGTAGTCGGTGTGGCGCAGGTAGGGGTAGCAGTTGTTGAGCAAGTACTTGTAGTCCGCCGCATAGGCTTTCTTTATGTTCGCCTCCTTTGCGTCGAGGTCCATGTTGGTGTCTATGAGGGTAAGTATCTCGGAGCGGTGCGCAAGGGTCGACTTGTCGACGTACTCACGCAGCTCCTTCCAGTTCTCTGGCTCGTACTCTGTGACTATCACGCCGTCGGCGAACTTGTATAGGTTCTGCACGTATGCCTTGACTGCCGCCACACGCCCTTTGGCAAGCTCGGTGTTGTGGGCGTAAGGGCTCTCGGGCGAGGCGTAACCCTTCAGCCAGACGGAGGTGATTATCACGTCGCTGTCGGTGCGCACGCTGTCGATGGTGGCGCGGATCTTGGCGAGCTCCGCCGTGTTGTTGTGGTATGTGGGGTCGATGTCCGTCTTGTTCACGCGGAAGACTATGTTAGCCCTGCCCTGCAACGAGCGGGCTTCCTTGTTGGGACTCGGCGTGACGTAGACAAGCACCGGCTCGAACGCCCAGTACTCTCCCAGAGGCGCCGCCTGCTCGTCGATGAGGGAGTTGCAGCAGCCGTAGAGGTCGCGGTGAAGCCAAAGAGTGGCTCCGTTCATCCAGCTCTCGTAGGGCAGCACCTCGTGATACTGCTTCTCGTCGGGCTTCTCGCCGGTGCGGAAGTTGCCCTCCTCAGTGCCGGTGAGCATACTGACGTTGTTACGTATATAATAATAGTAACGCCTGCGCCCGTAGACCGCCACGGAGGGGAAGTCGACCGAGTCCTCCCCGTTAATGAGGCGCGGGGTAACGAGCACTGCCCTGTTACGCTCCACGTCAAGTTCCTTAAGGCTGAGGTCCAAGTCCACGGTGAAACGCCCGTCGTCGTGGTCGAGCTTGACATTGCTGACGCTGATGCCGTCCACCACGTTGTTCTGTGCCTCTGCCGCTGACGCCATCAGCGCGAGGGCTGCGGTTATGATTAATGTATGTTTCATTGCTTGCTTATCCTCCTGCTGTTAGAACACGTATATAAGGTTGACGGCCGCCTTAGTCGGGCCGACGTAGTTGTGGTGGAGCTTGTCATCGTTGGCCTTGCAGTTATCGCAGTCGAACTTGTCGAACTTAGTATAGGCGTAGCCCAAGCCTATCTCCGCCTCCAT
>JAJPZF010000210.1:4440-9193 GCA_021204545.1 Prevotellaceae bacterium | reverse complement strand
GCTTCGCGGGCATAAGCCCCGAGATAGGCTTGAGCGAGACGCAGCAGACGCTTGCGGTGAACGGACTGCGCAAGCAGGTGCGCCTGCAGACCGACGGGCAGCTCAAGACGGGCCGCGACGTGGTGATGATGGCAATGCTGGGGGCTGACGAGTTCTCCTTCGGCACGCTTCCGCTCATCGTGCTTGGATGCGTGATGATGCGCAAGTGCAGCACCAACACCTGCCCCGTGGGCGTGGCAACGCAGAACCCCGAGCTCAGGAAGAAGTTCCGGGGGCATTACGAGTACGTGGTCAACTACTTCCGCTTCCTCGCCCAAGAGGTGAGGGAGTACCTCGCCGAGATGGGCTTCAAGAGGCTCGACGACATCATCGGGCGCACCGACCTGATTGAGGTGAGAGAGCGACAGGAAGGCTCGAAGGCGGCAACGATGGACTTCACCCGCCTGCTGCACTCCGAGAGCGAGGGCGAGGCTCTGCACTGGGACCACCGCCCGTTCACCAAGGTCAAAGACGTGAAGGACTTCGACATCATCAACGACGCCACGCCGGCGCTCGAGACGGGCAAGGAGATAAACCTTGAGTACACGATCAAGAACACCGACCGCGCCGTCGGCACTATGCTGGCGGGCTTGATAGCCAAGCGCTGCGGCGAGAAGGGGATGAGCGACTCAACGATCAACATCAAGTTCAAGGGCAGCGCGGGGCAGAGCTTCGGGGCGTTCCTCACCAAGGGCATCAACCTCAAGCTTGAGGGCGAGGCGAACGACTACTTCGGCAAAGGGCTGTCGGGCGGGCGCATCAGCATCCTGCCCCCGATGCGAACCAACGCCTCCTTCGTGGCCTCGGACAACATCATCGCGGGCAACACGGGGCTCTACGGGGCTACGACGGGCGAGCTGTACGTCAACGGGCGTGTGGGCGAGCGCTTCGGAGTGAGGAACTCGGGGGCTATTGCCGTCATCGAAGGCGCAGGCGACCACTGCTGCGAGTACATGACGGGCGGGCGTGTCGTCGTGCTTGGGCTGACGGGCAGGAACTTCGCCGCGGGCATGTCGGGCGGCGTGGCTTACGTGTGGAACAAGAACGGCGACTTCGACTACTACTGCAACATGGACATGGTGGAGCTGTCGCTTGTCGAGGAGACGAGCTACCGCAAGGAGCTGCACGAGCTCATCCGCCAGCACTGGCTCTACACAGGCTCGAGCCTGGCGCGCACGATGCTCGACGACTGGAACAAGTACGTGGAGCAGTTCATACAGGTTGTTCCCATCGAGTACAAGCGTGTGCTTCAGGAGGAGCAGATGAGGAAGTTGCAACAGAAGATAGCAGACATAGCAAGAGATTATTAAAGCCATGGGTAACCCTAAAGCATTTCTAACGATACAGAGGAAGGAGGCTGGATACCGCCCCCTTTCGGAGAGAGTGAACGACTTCTCGGAGGTGGAGCAGACGCTCAACACCAAAGACCGCCAGGAGCAGGCGAGCCGTTGCATGGACTGCGGCGTGCCCTTCTGCCACTGGGCTTGCCCGCTGGGCAACCGTTGCCCTGAGTGGAACGACGCCCTCTACAAGGGCAAGTGGGAGCTTGCCTACAAGATACTGAGCAGCACCAACGACTTCCCCGAGTTCACGGGACGCATCTGCCCCGCCCTCTGCGAGAAGAGCTGCGTGCTTTACCTTACTGACCATCAGCCAACGACCAACCGTGAGGACGAGGTCGCCATCAGCGAGAGGGCGTGGACGGAGTGCTACATCCAGCCCGCGCCTCCCAAGGAGCGCAACGGCAAGCGTGTAGCCGTCATAGGCTCAGGACCAGCAGGGCTTGCCGCAGCCAACCAGCTTAACAAGAAAGGCTACTCCGTCACTGTCTTCGAGAAGAACGAGGCGGCGGGGGGCTTGCTTCGCTACGGCATCCCCAACTTCAAGCTGCAGAAGAACGTCATCGACCGCCGCATACGCCTTATGGAGCAGGAGGGCGTGCAGTTCCTCTACGCTCAGGCGGTGGACGTGACACGGCTGCCCGAGGGCTTCGACGCTTACGTCGTGGCGACTGGCACGCCCGTGGCGCGAGACCTCCAAGTGCCGGGCAGGGAACTGAAGGGCATACACCTCGCCTTGGAGCTGCTCTCGCAGCAGAACCGAGTGCTTGCCGGACAGCAGTTCCCGAAGGAAGAGCTTGTCAGCGCGAAGGGCAAGCGGGTGCTCGTCATCGGCGGCGGCGACACGGGGAGCGACTGCATAGGCACCGCCCACAGGCAAGGCTGCCGCTCGGTCGTGCAGATTGAGATAATGCCGAAGCCCCCCGTGGGCGACAACCCCAACACGCCGTGGCCCAACTGGCCAGTGATCCTGAAGACGACCTCCAGCCACGAGGAGGGCTGCGAGCGGCGCTGGCTCTTGAACACCAACAAGTTCCTCGGCAAGGACGGCCGCCTCACGGGCGTGGAGGTGGAAGGCGTGGTGTGGGAGCCGAGCCCCAATGGCGGCCGCCCCGCGATGCGGCTCGACGGCAAGAAGGAGATTATAGAGTGCGACATGGCCCTGCTGGCGATGGGCTTCCTCAAGCCAAGGCAGCCTGAGTTCGCCCCCAACGTCTTCGTGGCGGGCGACGCGGCTACAGGCGCCTCCCTCGTGGTGCGCTGCATAGCGGGCGGGCGCAAGGCTGCCCAGGCACTCGACGCATACCTGAGAGGCAAGTAGACTTCCCGTACATTATATTGTAGCTGTATAAGCCCTTCCCTCGTCGTGTGGGAAGGGCTTTCTTTGCGACTACGGGCTACCCTTCAGACAACCCCTCGCAAGGGGTTCAAGTGTACCCCTCGCAAGGGGCTCGGTTGAACCCCTCGCAAGGGGTACTTTCACGCCTCCTATACAGGCGCAACAACGACTATTATAGAGGCGCAAGGGCAATAAGCCGAGGGGCTCGGGCGTTCTGTTAGGTATGCTGGTGAAGGCTTGCGCCAAGATCAACCTCGGGCTCAACGTGGTGGGCTTGAGGGAGGACGGCTACCACTGCCTCGAGACAGTGCTTTACCCCGTCCCCCTCGCCGACGAGCTGCGGCTTGAGCCTGCCTTGAGGGACGAGCTCCATTGCTCTGGCATCCCCGTTGAGGGACGTGAGGAGGACAACCTCGTGTGGCGTGCCGTCAGGCTGCTAAGAGGCGAGGGCTACGCCGTGCCTCCCCTTAGGGTGAGCCTGCACAAGCGCATCCCCTCGGGCGCGGGCTTGGGGGGCGGCAGCAGCGACGCCGTCGCCACCGTCAAGGCTCTCAACGAGGGCTTGCGGCTGGGCATTGGCGAGGAGCGCATGCGGCAGCTGGTGGTGAGGCTGGGAGCCGACTGCCCCTTCTTCGTTGAGGCTAAGCCAGCGTTCGCCGAGGGCATTGGCGACGTCCTTAGCCCCGTAGGCTTGGACCTTGGCGGCCTGTTCCTCGTCCTCATTAAGCCCAGCGTGAGCGTCTCCACGCGTGAGGCTTACTCCCGCGTTAAGCCTGCCCTGCCCGAGCCAAGGCTCAGGGAGGCGACAGGCAAGGACATAGGCGAATGGCGGCACACCGTGAGGAACGACTTCGAGGAGAGCGTCTTCCCTCTGCACCCCGAGATAGGGCTTATCAAGCAACAGCTGTACAGCGAGGGCGCACTCTTCGCCTCGATGACGGGCAGCGGCAGCGCGGTGTTCGGGCTGTTCCAAGAGCCAGTCAGCATCAACACTCCCCACTTCCTCTACGCTTCTCCCCTGTAACTAAAGGGATTTCCCCTCGGCATTTAGGCGAACCCCGCAGCCCGAGGCAAGCTTTGTGCATACCTTTGCGGCAGAACTAAAGGACAAAGCTATGAAAAGGATTATCTCAGCACTGACGATGACGCTCTGCCTCCCCTTGGCGGCAAGCGCGATGGACTACGAGACGGCTCGTGACCAAGCCTATTACCTGACGGACAAGATGGCATACGAGCTGAACCTCAACGAGGAGCAGTACAACGACGCCTTCGAGATCAACCTCGACTACCTGCTCTCGCTCAACGACGAGGCGGACGTTGACGCAGTCTACCTCACTAACCGCAACGCCGACCTCCAGTACATCCTCTACGACTGGCAGTGGGCTGCGTTCCTCACGATTGACTACTTCCTGCGCCCCGTCTGGTGGTTCAACGGGGGCTGGTACTTCCCAGTCTTCAGGCACTACGCACACGGCTACTTCTTCTACAGCCGCCCCTCGTGCTTCTGGTCGTACAGAGGAGCGCACGGCAGGGCGCACTACATCGGCGGCAGCTTCTACGCCAACCGCCGCCCAGCCTGGAACGGAGGCTTAAGGGGACGCAGCCAGTCGATGGTGGGACACCCTAACGGCAGCAACGGGGGACGCTACGGCACGCCCGGTGGAGGCAGAGGCAACGGCAATGCCTCAGGCAGGGGAGGCTCAGCGGCAGCCGGCTCTAACCGCAACGCCTCGGGCAGAGGCACCAGCTCGCCGACGACGGGCAGAGGGCAAGGCACAAGCCCCTCCTCCTTCGGCAGAGGCAACTCGACGGGAAGCGCCGGGATGCGCAGCAGCTCACGCAACACTGTAGGCTCTTCCTCAAGCTCCCGCCCAAGCACGAGCACGTCAGGCAGAAGCTCCTCCACAAGCTCACGCTCCTCCACAAGCTCCCGCCCCACCGCAAGCTCCAGCACCAGCGGAAGCACAACCACCAGGCGAAGCGGAAGCAGCACAAGCGCAAGACGAAGCACCCGGCCCAGGCGGAGCGGGCCGAG
>JAJPZF010000210.1:0-4430 GCA_021204545.1 Prevotellaceae bacterium | reverse complement strand
TCCTGCTAGTCCGGGTGAAGGTCATGCTCAAGCTACAGCGGCTCCACACCCTCCAGCTCCTGCTGAAGCTCCCGCTCTTCCTCAAGCTCCCGCCCAAGCGTAAGCTCCTCAAGCAGTCGCTCTTCCTCAAGCTCCCGCCCAAGCGTAAGCTCCTCAAGCACACGCTCCTCAGGCAGCAGGGTAAGCTCAAGCCGCTCAAGCTCGATTGGTAGCCGCTCAAGCGGAGGCTCCCACAGCTCAGGCGGCTCACGCTCGGGCGGCGGCAGACGATAAGGCAGGCGTAAGCGAAAGGGAGGCGCGCTGACAACGGCACACCTCCCTTCCTCTTTGCCCCGAAGCCTCTCACCACATCACTGGCTCGCTGAAGACAGCCCCGAAGGGGCATAACATGCGTAGCCCTACAAGTCGCGAAGCGTCGTGCGAGAAGCCGGAAAGGACATAAAGCAGTAGCCGCGGCTGGAGCATTGCCCCCGCCGCGGCTACCGTTAAGCTCTTGCTGGAAGAAGCCGAAGCGCCCTACTCGGCCTTGTCCTCCGCGTCAATCTGTTCCATTATCACGTTGTTCTCCTCGGGGCTGCGGTTCGAGATGGCGTTGGATATCTTCGCCGCTATCTCCTCGGCAAGCTCGGCGTTGTCCTTCAGGAGCTTCTTCAGCGCGTCCCTGCCCTGACTGAGGCGCGAGCCCTCGTAGCTGAACCACGAGCCGCTCTTCTGTATGATGCCGTAGTTTACGCCAAGGTCAACTATCTCGCCCACACGGCTCACTCCCTCGCCGAATATCACCTCTATCACCGCCACTCGGAAGGGAGGCGCAACCTTGTTCTTGGCCACCTTCACCTTCACCACGTTGCCTATCACCTTGTCGCCCTCCTTGATGGACGAGGAGCGTCTGATGTCGAGCCTGATGCTCGCATAGAACTTCAGGGCGTTGCCGCCGGTCGTCGTCTCTGGGTTGCCGAAGAGCACGCCTATCTTCTCGCGGAGCTGGTTGGTGAATATGCAGGTTGTCTTCGTCTTCGATATGGTTGAGGTCAGCTTCCTCAGTGCCTGGCTCATCAGGCGAGCCTGCAAGCCCACCTTGTTCTCGCCCATCTCGCCCTCGAGCTCCGCCTTGGGAGTGAGGGCGGCCACGGAGTCGATGACGATGATGTCTATCGCGCTCGAGCGTATCAGCTGGTCTGCAATCTCGAGAGCCTGCTCCCCGTTGTCGGGCTGCGAGACGAGCAGGTTGTCTACGTCAACGCCGAGGTGCTTGGCGTAAAGGCTGTCGAAGGCATGCTCCGCGTCGATGAAGGCAGCCATGCCGCCCGCCTTCTGCGCCTGTGCGATGGCGTGTATGGCGAGCGTCGTCTTACCGCTGCTCTCAGGCCCGTATATCTCTATTATACGCCCGCGGGGATAGCCTCCCACGCCTAAGGCTGCGTCGAGGGCTATCGAGCCTGTCGGTATCACCTCCACGTCCTCGATGCCCCCGTCGCCAAGGCGCATAACCGAGCCCTTGCCGAAGTCCTTCTCTATCTTGCCTATCGCCGCCTCGAGAGCCTTAAGCTTCTCGGCGCGGCTTCCCTCGGGTGTCAGTTCCCCAGTGTTCTTCTTTGCCATGATGCTATGTGTGCTGTTAAGTGTCTTCTCTAAAGCTCAAGGTCAACGTCGTGCAGCTCGTGCCAAGGCAGCCCCTGCTCGTTGAGCTGGCTCATGAAGGGGTCGGGGTCGAACTCCTCCACGTTGTGCACGCCCGGCTTGCTCCACTTCCCCTCAAGGAACAGCTTTGCGCCTATCATCGCCGGCACGCCCGTCGTGTACGACACGCCTTGCATCCCCGTCTCCTCGTAGGCTGCCCGATGCGAGCAGTTGTTGTAGACATAGTACGTGTGCTCTGCTCCGCCCCTCAAGCCCCTTATGCGGCAGCCGATGGATGTCTCGCCGTCGTAGTTCTGCCCCAAGTCCTGAGGGTTGGGCAGCACGGCTTTGAGGAACTGGAGCGGCACGATCCTCACCGTCGCCGTGCCAGTGCCGTCCGCCTTCGGGGCGGTGTACGTCACCTCGTCTATGCGGCTCATCCCGATGTTCTGAATAACGTCGAGGTAAGTGAGGTACTGCTGTCCGAATGTCATCCAGAAGCGAGCGCGCTTTATCGTGGGGAAGTTGATGACGAGCGACTCAATCTCCTCGTGGTGCAGCAGGTAGCTCTCCCTCGGTCCTATGCCGGGATAGGTCAAGGGCTTGTGTATCTCCATCGGCTCTGTCTCGATATATTCGCCGTTCTCCCAATACAGTCCCTTCTGCGTTATCTCCCTTATGTTGATCTCGGGGTTGAAGTTCGTGGCGAAAGCCTTGTGGTGGTTGCCGGCGTTGCAGTCTACGATGTCGAGATACTGCAGCTCGTCGAAGTGGTGCTTGGCGGCGTAGGCTGTAAAGACGCTTGTCACGCCCGGGTCGAAGCCGCAGCCGAGGATTGCGCATAGCCCTGCCTGCTCAAACCTCTCACGGAACGCCCACTGCCAGCTGTACTCGAAGTGCGCCACGTCCTTAGGCTCGTAGTTCGCCGTGTCAAGGTAGTTGCAGCCCGTCCTTAGGCACGCCTCCATTATCGTGAGGTCTTGGTAGGGAAGGGCAAGGTTCACGACGATGTCGGGCTTATAGGCGGAGAGCAACGCCACCAGCTCCTCAACATTGTCAGCGTCAACTCGTGCGGTCCGGACATTGGTGTCGTACTTATTGTTCAGTAAGTCCGCCAGCGCGTCGCACTTGGAGAGCGTCCTGCTCGCTATCATCACGTCGCTGAACACCCGTTTGTTCTGGCACACCTTATGGGCGGCGACTGTCGCGACCCCTCCCGCGCCTATTATCAGCACTCTTCCCATCTCGTCGAATTCTCTTGCCGTTACGTTTTGGCAAAGGTATGTATTCCCCGCCTCAGTTGCAAGGGATTGGCCGAGAAAGTTAGCCCGCCCCGCCTTTCTCGCCCTTTTGAGCTTTACGGGCGAACTCACCAGCCTATGCTATATTATATAAGGAATTATCATTATCTTTGCAGCGGGTCAGGCTACGGGCATAGGCTCGCTGGCTCATTCTCCCGACCTATTTCCGCCATGCTTTAGGCATCCGTCCCCGCTACGTGTAGCATTTGCGAACGCTACGTGTAGCATTTGCGATTGTTACACGTAGCGTCGGCGCATTTCCCTAAGGGAATCGGCTCACGACCCTAAGGAAAAAACGAAAAAGCTTCGAGGAATGGACGCGAAACCCACGGGAAATTTGAAAAAAGCTTCGAGGAATCGACGCTAAAGCCTAAGGGAATGTAGCGAAAGCGCAGAAAGCCCCGGCCGTTTCCATGCGGCCAGGGCTTCCCTTTTCTATAGAGTTGCCGCTTACTTCACAAGCACTTTCCTCACCATGCCGTCGGACAGGCGGATGATGTTCACGCCCCGCTGCGGCGCAGTTATCTGCTTGCCGTCCAAGGTGAAGCGGCTCGCCTCCTGCCCTTCGCCTGAGATGGCTGTGGTTTTCACTCCTAACAACGGGTCTTCAACTATGTTATTAAACTCTCTCCACGCGTTCGCAGCCGCATACGCTGCCTTAGAGCCTTTCGGTACTGTGAGCGTGCATGTACTCCTGTCCACGTTATAGAATACATCCTGAGAATAGCATGTAGGAGGTTCGGGGTTAACCGACGTTATCTTGGTAAGGCTGCTGCAATCATCGAATGCAGCACCTCCTATGCTTGTCACGGAGCTGCCTATCGTCACGGAGGTAAGGCTGCTGCAACCACAGAATGCACCGCCTCTTATGCTTGTTACGGAATTGGGGATTTCGTAAGAAGTGACACCTTCCCCCGCAGGGAAAGCTATCAATTCTGTCATATCTTTTGTGTATAACACGTCATCAACGGAGCAGTAATATGCATTATCACTCGCTACCTCAATGCTTACGAGGCTGCTGCAACCAGAGAATACAAAGTCTCCTATGCTTGTCACGGAGTTTGGGATAGTTACAGAGGTAAAATTGCATACCGCGAAAGCATTGTCTCCTATACTTGTAACTGAGTTGGGGATGGTCACGTCGGTAAGGCTGCTACAACCCCCAAATGCACCTCCTCCTATACTTGTCACGGAGCTGGGGATAGTGATTGAGGTGAGGCTGGTGCAATCACAGAATGCCTGAAATCCTATACTTGTCACTGAGTTGGGAATAGTTATCTCGGTAAGGCTGGTGCAATCCATGAATGCAGAGATTCCTATGCTCGTCACGGAGCTGGGGATGGTGATTGAGGTAAGGCTGTTGCAATAATAGAATGCATCGTCTCCTATGCTTGTCACCGAGTTGGGGATGGTAATTGAAGTAAGGCCAGTGCAATACCCGAATGCGTTTGATTCTATGCTTGTTACCGATTCGGGTATTGTAACGGCAGTAAGGCTGGTGCAATTCCA
>JAJPZF010000022.1 GCA_021204545.1 Prevotellaceae bacterium | reverse complement strand
CCCCCCCATCCGTTTACTATCACGAAGCCCCGGCGGCACCATCCGTTTACTATTTTCCAAAAGGGGCGGCAACCACCCCTCGAAGTCCTTCCTTCCGCATATATTCGCGGTATGTATGGGAGAAAGAGAAAGGCTGACGAGCAGAGGAAGGCCGCCCGTGGACAGGGCGTGGCTCTGAGGGAGGCTGCCCGCAAGTACACACAGCTGAGCCTCAGGGCGGACGTGTGCGGCTACTTCGGGGGGCAGCTGTTCCAAAAGGATCTTGAGACCCTCACTCCGAAGGAGAGGGTTGACACCTACCTGAAGATGCTGCCCTTCGCCTTCCCCCGCCTGCAGGCCTCCTCTATAGACGTGCAGGAGGCCCCCGCGGGAGACGGCAGGCTCTCCCGCCTTGCGCGCCTCTCGCTCTCGTTCGGGGCGGGGGAGGGCAGTTTGTCAACGGATAGTGCCGAGGAGGCGGAGGTTGTGGGCTAACTTTGCCCACGCATAAGCAAGAGGAAGGGAATGATCACGCTCACACTTACGGTCAGCAAGGACGCAGTCCTTCAGGAGATACAGCGCACCACGGGCTACATCGGCCAGAAGATGGACGGGGATGAGAACTCCTACGACCGGATATCCACAACCGACCAGGACGCGCTGATGCTCCAGCGCTTCTGGGACGAGACGAAGGCGGCATTCTGCAAGGAGGCCAAGCGCCTCATAACGGCGGAGACGGACGACGGGACTGCCTTCACGCTCACGCTGGAGGTCTCCAACGCCTACTCCACCGCGCTGACGGGCAGTGTGGAGGACGCACTCTTCTCGTACTTCGTGAACAACATCACCGCCAAGTGGTGCGTCTTCACGAACAAGCAGGAGGCGGAGCAGTACTCGACCATGGCGCAGGGCTTCCTCGAGGACGCGATGCGCAAGCTCCTCTTCAAGCGCAAGCCCGTCCGCCCTGTGTACGACGACTAAGAACACGAAAGAGATATGTCAGAGAAGAAGAAGGAAGTGACCATAACCCTCGTGGTGAGGGAGATGCTCTACAACGTCATGCAGGTGGCCCACAAGACGGGGCAGGCCCGCGAGGCGGACGGCACGAAGAACTACGTGGCTGCCTCGCTTATGCAGGCCTCGGAGGACGAGGAGGAGAGCTACCAGATACGCCGCTCGCTGGCCAACAACTTCGCGCAGATGAAGTCCCTTCTGGGGGAGTACCTCGACGAGGACGAGACAACCGCTAACAACAGGATAAACACCGAGATAGACAACGACGGCAAGCTCGTCCTGGTCTTCCAGATGCCCTCCAACTACAACCTCGCGGGCGTCTCCTCGATGGGCGAGAACGCCCACTCGTACCTCGTGAACATCACCATCTCCGAGTGGTTCGCCATAACCAACCCGCAGGAGCAGGCCAACTACGCCACACTCGCCGCCACCGCCCTCGAGCATCTGAAGCGGGCGTTCTACCGCAGGGAAAGACCCGTGCGCCCCACGTACGACGACTAAGGAGACACACATACACCCCTCCTCCCCGGAGCCCCGCAAGGACCTGAAATCCGAACGGGGCTCCTTCTTTCCCCGTCCGCCGACTTGCCGGGCAGACCTTTGCCGTTTACCTTTTATTTAATAACTTTGCGGGGCAACACTAACACAAGACTCCCCAATGATAAGGTTCATCGACCTGTTCGCCGGCATCGGGGGCATACGCCTGCCCTTTGACGAGCTGGGCTACCGCTGCGTCTTCTCCTCGGAGTGGGACAGGGCTGCCGCACTGACGTACAGGGCGAACTTCGGGGATGAGCCCAAGGGGGACATCACACAGATAGCCGCGGACGACATACCGCCGCACGAACTCCTGCTGGCGGGCTTCCCCTGTCAGGCGTTCAGCATAATGGGGAAGATGGAGGGCTTCGGGGACACGAGGGGGACGATGTTCTTCGAGATAGCCCGCATACTGGAGAGACACCGCCCCCGAGCCATACTCCTGGAGAACGTGAAGCAGCTCACCACACACGACAGGGGGCGCACATTCCAGACTATTCTCAGAACGCTCTCCGCCCTGGGCTACCACCTCAAGTGGGCGGTGCTTAACGCACTCGACTTCGGTCTCGCACAGAAGAGGGAGCGCGTCATCATCGTAGGTTTCCTCGACAAGGGACAGTGCGAGGCACTCAGCCTCAACTTCCCCAAGAAGAGCTACAGCCTCCCGGACACGCTGGAGAGGGACGAGGACGTGGACAGAAGCCTCTTCGCCTCGGAGCGCATCGTGGAGAAGAGAAGGGAGAGCGTCCGGGGAAAGAGGGTGTTCTACCCAAGCGTCTGGCACGAGAACAAGTCGGGCAACGTCTCCGTCCTCGACCACGCCTGCGCCCTCAGGACGGGAGCCTCGTACAACTACCTCCTCGTCAACGGCGTGCGCCGCCCCTCCGCCCGCGAGCTGCTGCGCCTGCAGGGCTTCCCCGACACGTTCAGGATAGTGGTGCCGTACGCCGAGATAAGGAGGCAGACGGGCAACTCCGTAGCCGTGCCGATGATAAGGGCGGTGGCGCGGAGAATGGACAGCGTAATCAACAACAGGACAACACGGAACACCCCAAGCTGCGCGACTGGGGCGACGCTTTCGCCGAGGTGATCGGCGGTAGGCATCTCGACTCCCCCGTGGGCATTGCCGACGTGACACTCGGGGGCGTGGCGTGGTCGATGAAGACGGTCAAGGCGGTCGACCCCTTCACGGCAAGGAGCGTGAGGCTCATCAGCGGACGCTGCTCTCCCGATTACTCCTACGGCATCACAGACCCGCACAAGGACATCGAGAGGACAGGAAGGGCGGTGCTGGGCATCTGGAACGAGAGGGTGAACATAGCCCGCGACAACTACAACGTCGTGCGCACTGCCGTGCTACTGCGCTCAGCCGACCTGCTCTCCTACTGTCTCTTCGAGGAGGAGACGGAGCGCTTCCGCACCAGCGACTACACGTGGCGCGAGAACCGCAACGGCAACCTCGTCGGCATACAAAAGGAGACCGGGCAGACGCGCTTCACATGGCAGCCACATGGCTCGCAGCTGACCATTCACACCACCGTACCCGAGAAAGCCGTCAGATTCAGCCTGAGGCGACCGCCCGTCCTCGGCAAGGAGGAGACGCTCAAAGCGATAGACTTCAACGACTCCTGGGTGAGGATACTCAGATAAGGAAGGGGGCGGCTATGCTCACGCACTGCCGTCCCCCAAGGTGTCAAAGTACTAAAACTAACTACCTAACTACTCATGAAGAACAAAAACAAGTCTTTGGCCTTATTCCTTGCGCTCCTCCTTTATCCTTTGCGCCTCGCTGTCGTAGTCCCTCAGGGTCTCCAGCAGCTCGTCCGTCACGTCCTCGCCCTGCGATCTCCTTATGAGCAGGTCTGAGATGTCGTCCTTGTAGTCGTTGTAGAGGTCCATGAGGTCGTGCAGCGGGCTGCCGTCCAGCTCGTCCACGCGTCTCTTGTACTTGTCCTCTCCGTACGTGTCTATGTAGTGGTCTATGAACTCGTCGTTCTTGGTGAGCTTGTTCCACTTGCGCTGGAACTCCAGAACGTCCTGGGCGTCGCGGAAGTAGCGGTTCAGCATGCTCCTGCCCCTCGTCTGCTCGCTGTCGGAGCGGACGAGGCGGTTCAGGACGGGGACGAAACGCCAGTCGAAGGGCCTCATCCCCATGATTGTCTGCGCGCTGCCCGAGAGCTCGTTCACGAGGTTGTAGAACGGGGCGTACTGTTTGAAGAGGTACTCCAGGGCGGCGGGGTTGAGGTCCGCCCACCCTCTCTCCAGCTCGTCCTTGCCCCCCGACCAGCTTGACAGACCCTTGGTGAGAGCCACCCATCCCTTGCCGGTGGAGTTGTAAGCCCTCGTCCATCGTGGGGCGTTCTTGTTCCACTCCGTCTCGGGCCGCCAGATGGGCATTCCCGTCCACGAGCGGTTGCGGGTCACCTCGTAGAGAGGTCTTATCGTGTGCGGCATGAACATCTGGAAGGGGTCGAAGCCCTCGTCCTGCCCCTCGAGGGGGTCGAGCGGAAGAGCCTGTGAGAACATCTGCAGTGTCTTCATCACGAGGTTGCGCCCTCCAGCCTCCTCTCCCCTCACGTAGGAGGCGTACAGCTCGCCCATGCCGTAGACCGCCCTGTACTCCTGCGGCAGGGCGTAGGTGAGCCACACGCCCTTGGGTCCCCTGAGGACTATGCTGGAGCGCCTTATGTAGTCGGGAAGGTCGAAGTAGTTCCTGCCGTCCTCGTCCTGCGCGTCGTCACCGTCGCCTCCGCCTCCACCGAAGCCCAGGCCCCTGGCCCACATGGCGTTGACGAAGCCGAGGGCGAAGAGCATGGACGCGGCGGCCGCCGCCCTCACCTTGCTGCGGCGGCTTCTTGTGGAGGAGCGCCACACGTTGGAGAGACCCTGCAGAGAGGCGTTCCAGAAGATGTACAGTCCCCTGCCCGTGCCGGCAAGCAGAGCCGCGGCGTTGCCGCCGCGCGTCTGCCCCTGCGCCTTCAGGAAGCGGTCGGCCGCCCCCTTCTTGTTGAAGTTGACGCTTATCTCCTTCGCGTCCCATATCGCCCTGTCGACGCTCCTTCCCTCCTGCCTCGATGTCACGTAGGCGGCGAACCTTGCAGCCATCTCGGTGGCGCGGCCCATCTCGCCCAGCGTCTCCACGAGGCTTTCCGTCCCCTTGGTGAGGGCGTTCCTGTGCCTCAGCTCGCCCCTTATCTTCCTTTTCGCCTTGTCGAGGTCGGCCATCCGCTTGTAGCCCGTCTCCCCGCCGTTGCGCATGAACTCGTCGAAGAGCCTGTGCGTCTCCGTCCCCATGTTGAGACTGCCGTGGCGGCGCAGCTCCAGCAGCGTCATCATCGTGGCGGGGTTCATGAGGGCGCAGTTCATGTTGAACCTCCACGCCCAGCGGCCGCCCTCCTTGACGTGCGCCATCGTGTTCGAGTAGAGCATGTCGCGCATGAAGTTCGACATGATGAAGTCGGGGCTCCACGTCGTGTACACCTGCGATAGCGTCCGGTTTCCCTTGCCGAGGAAGTGGGAGAACTGCCCGATGCCCCCGCTGGGGTCGTTGTCGGGGTTGGTCTTGCCGTTCACCGCCTGCGCGAGGCGGGGGCTGCCGTTCACGGTCAGCAGGATGTCCCGTCCGTTCACCTTCACCAGTATCTGGTGCTCCCTCAGGTTGTCGCCCAGTATCTTGTAGGGAACGCCCCCGGCCTCGCGGAGGCGGCGGTAGTCCGCGGGGCGCTCCTTGGTGAGCTGCCTCATCCTCTCCTCGAACTCCTCTCCCTTAAGCCTCATCTGCTCGGCGGTGTCGCCCTCCTTGTAGTCGGGGGTCACGAGTGTCCAGTCGCCCGTCAGGTCGTCGCGCTTGAGCCATATCTCCGAGACGCTCACGATGTCGCTCTCCTTGTGGGCGAGGACGAAGTTGTAGAGGCGCTGCTTCACGAGCAGGTTGCGGTTGCCGTGCAGTATCGCCGCGTCAGCCATCGTCACCATGTTCGCCAGAGGGTCGTCAGCCACGCTCTTTCTTCCCCTTGCCTCGCGGACGGGGGCGTTGAAGCCTCCTGCCTGCTGGGCGAGGTAGGCGTACGCCTCGTCGCTCGTCGTCTCGTCGAAGCCCCTCAGGGGGATGTAGTTCCGGTACATGGAGCTGATGCGGTCGTACACCGCGCGGCTTATGATGCCCGTGTCGAACTGTTTCTTTAGGATGCGCTTGTTGACGGCGTTGATCCTCTCCCACAGGGCGTCGGTGTCGTGGTCCTGCTCGAACTGGTTCACGAACTCCCTCGCCCTGAGCTCAGCCTTGTCCCACTCGCTCCGCCCCATGCCGTACAGTCCCGTCAGGCCGGCGTAGTCCGCCCGCTTGGCTGAGGCGAGGGCTGAGCGCATGCCAAGGTCGAGGTCGTCCCACTCGGGGTCGTGTTCCTTCCGCTTGCTCTCATACTCTTCGCGGGCCTTCTTCTCCGCCATCACGAGGTTGCGCTCCAGGCCGTGCTTCGACATCATGTAGCGGTTCAGCAGCTCGCGCGCCTTGCTGTCGGGGGCGAGCCTTCCCACCTCGTCCCAGAGCGGGGCGAAGAGGGTCTGCTCCCACTCCTTCGACTCCGCCTCGTTGACGCTCGAGAGGCGGTTCTCCCCGAGGTAGGGGTTCATCCATCCCTCGATGTCCTCCACGCGCGTCCACTTGTTGCCCGTGGCGAGGCGCATGTAGACGTGCAGGGCGCGCATCGAGTCGAACAGTGCCTCAAGGGCCTGGTAGGACGACTTGCGCATCTCCTCGTCATACAGCTTTCTCTGGCTGCCGTCACGCCACGCCTTGTCCGCCTTGAGCCTCATCGCCCGCTCCGCCGCCATGTCAAGCAGGCTGCCGCTCTTGCCCCTGAGCTTCCGCCCCGAGCGGTAGAGCATGTAGTCTATGTCCCCGTCACTAAGGGAGAGATTGATGCCCGCCGCCCTGAGGAGCGAGCGCACCGAGGCGAGCACGCGCCTCCACCACGAGGGCTTGACATTGTCCTCCGCCCTCTCCGCCAGGAACTCGTCCATAGCCTCAGCCACGCTCCAGCCCTTCTGGTAGCCCCGCTCCGTCATCCTTTGCCGCACCTCGTCCTTCACCTTCTCGGGGAGGCTGTCGTACAGGCTCTCCATCGCCTTGTCGTAGTGGTCCTTGCCGAGCAGGTCGCGGAGGCCCTGATGTCCGACAGCCTCGTGCAGCACCGTGCGGTAGCCGTCCTCGTAGCCGTGGCAGCCGGGCAGGTAGACGACAACCTCGTTCGCCTTCACGTCGTACCAGCCCGTCACGTTCTCGCCCTTGGCTATCCTGCGCTCCATCTCGGGGTCGTTGATGCCCGTGATGTCGTGGACTATCCTGATGTTCACTCCGTTAAGCCCTCTCTTCGCGCTCCTCACGCCGTCCAGGGCCCGCTCCCTCTCCTCCTGCGTGGAGGCCACGGCCTGCC
The DNA here is from genome assembly GCA_021204545.1 of Prevotellaceae bacterium. Taxonomy (GTDB): domain Bacteria; phylum Bacteroidota; class Bacteroidia; order Bacteroidales; family Bacteroidaceae; genus Physcousia. The sequence continues at coordinate 2,280 of JAJPZF010000022.1, read as the reverse complement.
CTGCGAGGCTTCTCAGCCGCCTGCCGCCCCTGTCGGCGCGCAGAAGTTTTTTCATGCCATCGTCTGTCAGCTCCTCTGTCCTGCCCGCAAGGGCGAGAGCCTTTCTGAGGGCGTCTCTCGCCACGGTCCACGGCTGGTAGCCGGCGAGGAAGTCGAGGTCAGTCATGTCCGCGTCCTCCCCCAGGCTCCTGAGCCATGCCTCTGTCCCCTTGCGGATGTCGTAGCCGTTGAGTATGACGTGGTTCGCTATCGTCTCCTTCGCCCTCCCCTCGGTGAGGCGGAAGACATCGTCGAGGAAGCCGCCGTACAGCTCCTCGCCCAGAATGCCCCTGAGACCGCCCCTGTCCCGCGCCGCGGCGACAAGGTTTCCTGTGTCCTCGCTGGTCAGGCTGGACACCATGTGGCTGTTGTGCCAGTCGCGGTTGCGCCTGAGCCAGCTTCTTGTGGACGTGTAATATATGGCGTAGCCGCCGTCCTGGTGGTAGACAATGTAGTTAGTGTTGGGGTTGAAGAAGTCCTCGTCCATGAAGCGGATGCGCAGCTCCCTGGCCTCGTCCTCCCCGAGGCCGAGCAGGGCCAGCTGCCTTTGCGCCTCCAGCTCCCACGCCCGGTACGCGTCGTCCGCGGCGTCCACGAGGGGCGAGACCACCTTTATGTCCGTCTGCGCCACGCTGCTCCTGTAGCTGTCAAGCTCGTCGTAGGCCCTCCTCCAAGCGTCCTTCGCCTCCTTCACCCTGTCGAAGGAGCCGCGGAACCTGCGCTCCGCCTCCGCCCTGTCCACGCCGAGCCGCCCGGAGACGGTGCGGGCTATCCTGTCCATCACCTTCTCGCCGCCCCTTATGCGGGGTATCCTGGTGTTCCGCGCCGTCGTTCCCAGCCCCTCGCCTGCGCTTCCCGGCTTGTCCGACGAAGGAGTTCCGACTTGTTCGCCGAAGGAGTTCCCGTCTGTCCGTCTAACGTCTTCCAGAGCGTTCGCCGCACTGTCGCTTACGGTGTCGTTGGAGCTTTCCTCTCCCTCCTCGGCGATTTTCATCCCGTTTTCCTTGGGCTGTATTATATCTCTGAGTACCTTTGCGATGCCTCTAACTGGGGATTCGCTCAAATCAGGTGAAAAACCTGTCGCAGAGCCCTCGGAGCGGAGGCTTTTTTGTGCCGTCACCTTGTGGAGATAGAACCTGAAGTTGGAGGCGTTCCTGCCCTTGGTCACGACAACCACGCCCACGTAGCTGCCGCCTCCTATCCTCACGGGAGCGGCGAACGTAGCGCTCTCGTAGCCCCTCTCTTTCCAGTCCTTCTGGTTGTCTATCTCCCTGCCGTCCCTGATTATGTAAGGCACAGCCATAAAGGCGGCGGCCTTGCGCTGGGGTATACTCCCGTGGCCGAGACTTGAGCGCACGCTGTCCTTGGAGAGAGCCACTTCACCGTAACCCTCACGCTCCACCTTGCCGCCGAATTTCTCGTCAAAGTAACTCTTCACAGCCTCGACAAGCTTGGCTCCCCTCTCGGTGAACTCCTGCCCCGTCAGCTCCGCCACGTAGTCATTGCCCATCAGGTAGTCAGCGAGCTTCCTGCGCTCGCCCTCGTCACGCTCCCACGGCTCTTCCCTGCGCCTCTCCTCCCCGTCGTCCTCTCTGAAGCGCAGCCCGCCCTCTTTCGCAATATCATCACCGAACATCAGCGGCTGCCGTTCGAGCTTCTCTTGCAGCTCGGACAAGAAGCCCTCGCCCTCTTTCTTCAGCTCCTCGTACTTCTCCCGCGCCCTCGCCGCCCTGTCTCCAGTGAGAGACTCCAACAACTTGCCGCCGTCCCTCCAGTGAAAATTGTCACCACAAAAAGTCCAATCAGAGTAAAAAGTAGGCTCGCCGTTCTCGTTCCATCGCGCCGCTATTCTTCCGTCTCTTCTTCTTCTTTCCGGAGAATATGTTTTCCCATTTATAATGCCAGCCAATATGTCTCCGTTGTGGATATAGTGGAGAGGCCATCTTGTTGACAAGACCTCATGAAAACCGTCAGGTCTGGAATAAACCAGCAGTGTTGGTTTGCCGCTTCTGTCCCATCTCCCCGACAAACCCTCCAACTTTCCGTCCTTCCAGTGGCTGCGCTCCTTTATGTGCTTCTCGTCGTACCATCCCTCATACAGTCCATCCTTCTCACCATCCTTGTAGTTCCCGCGATACGCAAGCTGTCCGTTCTCGTACCATCCCTCATGCAGCCCGTCACGCTTTCCGTCCTTCCAGTGGCTGCGCTCCTTTATGTGCTTCTCGTCGTACCACTCCTCGT
>JAJPZF010000124.1:7830-9276 GCA_021204545.1 Prevotellaceae bacterium | reverse complement strand
GCCGTTGCCGTTGCCGTTGCCGTTGCCGTTGATGTAGGTTTCATAGTTGTACGTGTTAGTAGGTTATTAATATTAGAATCCTAAAATCTCGTAGCGCTCCCCCGTCTCCTCGTCGCTAACTACCGCCAAGGCGTCGGCGCTCGGCTCTCGCCCGTCCTGTAGGTAATCATAGTGTACGGACATCGAAAGGTCGCGGGCGAACTGGCGCGGGTCCTGAACCTCCTGGTCCGCCTCCAGGCACTCCAGATAATCGCGGACGCACCACTCCAGGACCTCCCACGGGTGCCGCCTGTAGTCTGGCACTTTGTTCAATTCGTCCATCACAACGGCCGCCCAGTCGTCGGCGTTCATTGTAACCTTAATCTCCTCGGCGTTTGTCTCACTGAAATCAGACGCGCTGTAAAATCTTTTGTTAGTCATTGCTTTGTCTTTTATATGGTAGAACAAAAATTTTCTCGTCCTTCGCCTTGCGCCTTCGCCCCGTTCCCCGTACCTTTGCCCTTGGACTTTTCAGGGGGGCTTTGGCGGCCCTTGGTTCTTTTTGACATTGCAAAGGTATGTGCTTTGAGTTTACCCACCAAATTTTTTGAGGGAAAAATCACTCAAAAGGTACAGATTTAACACGTTTTTAACAAGAAATACCCCAAATGTTAGAAGAAGTTAATAGAATTGATGTCCTGAAAGCGGCCTACGATTATCTGCAAAGCACGGGGAAAGCACGAATTAAAGGAGACCTTGCCGAAAAAATGGGGGTTGACCGCTCCCAAATCTCCAAAGCCTTTGCGAATGACAGAATGGTTCTCTCAGACAACTTCCTGATCCGCCTTAACCGCGCCTACAACCACATATTTAGCTACGACTGGCTATTGAGCGGCCGCGGGCCGATGCTGTATAAGGATGTGGCGCCTGTATCAGAGGCGGAGGGGCCAACTATAGAGGAACGGCTGGCGGCTATAGAAAGGGAGCTAAGCGAGCAGGGCAAGCGGCTTACGGCTGTAGTTGACGCTTTGACCCGCAACGGGTTGAGGGTCGGCTGATGCCCCTGTACCTTATTATATATAGGGGCGTTTCGGGGCTGCCCATCGGTGTCAAAGGTTTTGCGACGGCAAGGGGCGGGGGCAAGGGTGTCACGATGTCAAAGGTTTTGCGACGGCAAGGGCAAGGGCAAGGGACAAAGGGCAAGGCAAGGACACCGCGGCGTTCGCCTTCGTTGTGTCGCTGTGAATCTATGCGGCACATCGTGTATAACTATACACCACACCACCAGCACCTCCCGATCCGTCTGCTACTGCTGCATCTGCGCCAGCCGCTACTCCTGCCACTCCTGCTGTACCTTCACCACCAGCACCACCAGCGAGCCGACCGCCAAGGGGGGGGTAGGCAAGAAAGACCCCACCCCCCGGGGGCCAAGCGGGTACATATCACAAAAAGGGCAAATCTTTGTCG
>JAJPZF010000124.1:0-7730 GCA_021204545.1 Prevotellaceae bacterium | reverse complement strand
GGTCGTCATTGTTGTCCGTCTGAGTGTTGTTTTTTTTTTGTCGGATGTCAAGGAAGTTCAGGGGTTTTGGGGTGTTTCGGGTGGTTTTCGGCGGTGTTTTGTGGTGTTGGGATTATGTTCGGGGGGTGTGGGGGGGTATGCCGAGGTTTCGGGATTGGGATGGGCTTAGGGGAGGTAGTGGCGTGCGCGATGCCGTTTTGTGTTTTTCGGGGTTGTTTTCGGGCTTTTTTTCTCCGTTAACAGGGCCCCGCGTCCATGCACCCCCCTTTATAGGGGGGGATGTGCTTTGGCACACCTGCGTGGATGGCCGCGGGGACAGATGCACCCCTATTGCGGAGGGGGCGTCCCGGGTGTTTTCCGGCTTGTCGTGTGTCGTGTGGCGCGTATGCGCGTGAGGGAGCGTGTTTTGGGACCCGTTTTAAGCCCTTTTCCTTTCGCGCTGGCGCGTTTTGGGGCCGGGGGTGGTATGTTTGGCGGTCTCGGGGCGTGAGAGTGGCTTTACGGGCGGTTTTTGTGGCTTGCGCCTCGCGGGCGCCGTGTTCGGGTTGTGTCTCCCGCGTGGTGTCTTGTCCGTTGTTTTATCTGTTTTCCGCGGTTGTGCGGCGTGTCGCCGTCTTGTGTTGTGGTGTAAGGGAAGTTTCGGGCGGGGGGAGAAAAAAGAGGCAAGGCGCCAGCTCCAATTATGATGTCGACACTTTGCGGAGGGAGAGCTCCACCGCAAAGGTAGGAAAATCCCCTGAGACAGCAAGGGAAACGCGCGGGAGACCTGGCGCGGCGGGCCTGCCCCCGCCTTGGCTCAGATGTCGGCCTCGCCCACGCTGCGCCTGACGAGGCGGGCGTAGTCCGCGCGGCTGACGGCCCTGGGCGTGTCCATGTGGTTGAAGCAGACGTAGAGGCCTATGGCCCGTGTCATGAGCATGTCGTCGTGCTTGCCGGGCGGGGCGGCGTATCCTCCCCTCGGAGTGGTCTCGTAGGCCATGAGCTCGTCGAGCACCCTGCGGTCGCGCTCTATGTACATGCCCTCCCGGACGGCTCGTATGAGGAAGTCGACGACCTCTCCCTTCGTCTTGGCGTTGGTGTGGAAGCCGTACTTGCGGGGCGCGTTGCGCCTTATGTCCTCGGCGCTCTGCTCCCTCATGTAGAGGTTGGGGTACGCCTCGCCTATCATCTGGAGGACGAAGGGCGTGGTGTCGCGTATCTGCGGCGATATGCCGCCCGCGCTCTCGAGCGTGTTGCTCTCTATGACGAGCAGGGCGTTGTTGTACCAGGCGGCGAGCTGCGCTGCCTTCCACGCCAGCAGGTCCATGTCGATGTGGCCCCTCCACTGGGCGACGACCTGCGGCCTGCCCTCCCCGTCCGCCATCATCATTCTGTCGAGCACCACGACGACGCTGAAGTCGGCCTTGTCGCCGAGGCCCCTTCCCACGTCGGCCACGCAGAGGTAGCGGTCGGCCACGGTCTCGCCCTCCTCGTCGGGCTCGGGCCTCTCCCACACGAGGAGGCGGCCCGTGGCGTCCTTGCGGAAGCTTATGGCCCTGAGGCAGCCGTCGCCGTCCCTCGTCCTGCCGTAGAGCTCCCCGACCTCGCGGGGCGGCCTGCACGTGGGGGCGAGGCGCTCCACGGCGGCGGCGGAGAAGACCTGCCTGCCCGAGTGGGTGAAGGCCTCGTCGTCGTCGGTGGGGTACTCGCTCGCCATGCCCGCCCTGTCGCGGTACTTGCGCCTCTCCCCGATGTACCAGTTTACGCCCTCGAGGGTCGCCCCCCTCCTCCAGAGCGACCATAGGTAGGCGCCGGACTCCTCGCGGTCGGAGGGGGCGTCCTCCTGGAGGCGGTTGCGGTACAGCCCCTCGGCGAAGGAGGCGGCCGAGGGGCCCAGCGGGAGGCGGTACTGCTCTATCTCGTGCCAGGCGACGAAGAAGGGGGTGAACTGGGAGCCGCCGGCCTTGGCGTCCGTCCACTCGTCGTGGAAGAAGTTGCCGACGCCCTTGGCCGTGCTCTCGTAGACTATCATGGTCATGGGCCTGAGCAGCACCCCCGACGTGGCGGCCTTGACAATCTCCTCGGGCGTGCGCCCGTCGGTGGCCTTCCAGACGCCGACCTCGGAGCAGTGGACGAGCGAGTAGTTCTCGCCGCGGCAGCTGTCGGGCCTCTCGGCGGAGGCTATCTTTATCTTGCAGCCCCTCTGCGGCACGCTGTGCGTCGTGCGCGTGCCCTGCACCGTCTCGAAGGTCTTCTCGCCGGGCCTGTGCCTCCCGCCCATGGGGTGGAGCAGCCTGACGGGGTAGCGCGCGAGCATGCGGCGGAACATGTCCTTGATGCCCGCGGCTATGTCGCTGACCTGCGCGACGATGAGGGAGTTGAGGCCCGTCTCGACGGCGAGCTGGAGCCAGGCCATGTACATCTGGGTGCATGTCGAGCCCCCCCACTGGCGGGCCTTGAGTATGATGTCCCTGATGGGCAGGCCCGCCAGCCTCTGCCTCTCGAACTCGGCGACGAGCCTGCGCTGGGGGCTGTTGAGCCTGAGCGTGACGTCCCTGCCGCCGTCCTTGTTGTGGATGTAGGCGTAGGCCCCGGCCCAGTAGGCGAAGTCGTGGCGCAGGCGCAGGCGCTCGAGCTGGTCGACGACGGCGGCCGTGAGGGCCCGGGCCTCCTCGGGGCCCCCGGGGTCGAGCGCGCCGCGGACGAACCCCTCGAGCGAGCCCGCCTCCATGAGGCCCCTGACGAGCTGGGTGTCCGCCATGGCCCTGGGTATCCACTGGACGGGGAGCTCGTGGTCGGGCAGCCTGAGCTCCACCCTCTCCAGCGGGGCGCCCTCGCCCGTGACGGGGTTGAAGCGGGGGAACATGGCGCCGAGGCGCGCCCTGTTCTCGGCGAGCATCGCCTCGGCCGTCACTCCCGCCCCCTCCTCCTGAGCTCCCTGTAGAGTATCGTCCTGACGCTCCCCTCGGTGAGGTAGAACTCGGGGGCGGGGGAGTTGACGACCCTCCTCACGGCCGTCCTGAGGTCGTCGCCCGCCGCCATCATCCTCTCGCAGCGCCTCTTTATCTCCTCGAACATCCTGCGCCGCTGGCAGACGTGCACGGAGCTCTCCCACCGCCCCCGGCGCATCTGCCTCATGACGTCCGCCGCCCTCTCCTCCGTTATCCAGAACCTCGGGGAGGGGGCGAGCGCCAGCTCCCTCATCAGCTCCCCCGCGCCCGCGGCGGGGTTCTCCCGGAGCAGCCTGTGGTATATCCTGACGAGCTCCCTGTCCCTCTGCCTCGCCACCCTGTTCACGCTTCCCTTGTCTCTCATTCCCTTTTCTCCTTTCCTCTTGCCTTGCCTGCCGTTCCCGTCTCTCTCCCCCCCAGGGGCAAATGTACGGGAAAAAGCGCGGACCGCCGCGTGGACACGCGCCCGGGGGGCCGCACACAGCCCCGCGGGGCGAAAATAGTGAACGGATAAGCCGAAGCGAGTTAACGGATAAGCTTGCGGCGCGCCCGTCCCCGCATACCTTTGCCCCGTGAACACTAAATGGCACACTTGGGATGGCTGACAGCGACAACAACAAGGCGCAGACCCGCAGGGAGGCGGTGATGGCGCGCGTCAGGGAGAGATACCCCGACAGGGAGATAGACGATGGCGACGAGGACAGCGTCTTCGGCGCGGTGGACGACTACGCCAGGGAGCGCGACGGCGAGCTGGACGGGTACAGGGAGCGCGAGAGGGGTCTTGGCGAGCTGTTCGCCTCCGACCCACGCAGCGCGGCTTTCCTGAACAGCTGGCGCGAGGGCGCCGACCCCGCCGTGGAGATGGTGCGGCGGTTCGGCGACGACTTCAGGGAGGCCCTCGACGACCCGGAGAGGCAGGAGGCCCTGGCCGAGGCGAACAAGGAGTGGCTGGACAGGGTCGCGCGGAACAAGGAGCTCGAGGCGGAGTACCAGTCTAACATCGGCAGCTCGCTGGAGAACATCGAGCTGGTGAAGAAGGAGACGGGCGCTGGCGACGAGGACATGGACGCGGCGATGTCCATGCTGATAAAGAGCATGAGCGACTCCGTCGTGGGCCGCTTCGAGAAGGACACCATCCTGATGGCGCTCAAGGCCGTGACGCACGCCCGCGACATGGCGCAGGCCAGGCGCGAGGGCGAGGTGGCCGGCCGCAACGAGAGGATAGAGGAGCGCCTGAGGCGCCCGCATGGCGACGGCGTGCCGAGCCTCGGGGGCAGCCCCGGGGGGCAGGCCCCGAGGAGGGCGCGGAGCATCTTCGACATAGCGAGGGAGGCGTGAGAAAGGAAAGAGATAACCAACCTGAAAAGAGAAGAGAAAGACTATGGCAGTAATCAACAATCCAGAGCTGGAGGCCGGCGAGGTCATCCAGCAGCAGACGGGGACGGTAGACAAGTCCCAGGGCACGGTGGGCCTGTCGACCCAGATACCCAACCAGGCGGCGACCGTCAGCGCCCTTGAGAGCGCGAACGGCGGGATAGCCCCCGGCAACCTTGTGGAGAGCGACCTTGACCAGGAGCTCTACAAGTACAAAAGTGACGAGACGCCGCTGATGCAGCTCATGCTGGCGGCCAGGGCCCGCCAGGTGACGAGCCCCGTGGTGGAGCACTTCAGCATCGACGAGCCGAAGGGCTACGTGACGGTGACCGAGGACGTGACGGGGGGCAAGAGCCGCGTGTCCCTGCCGATGGACGAGGGCGACGCGCGCATACCCTCGATAGGCGACACGCTGTACTGCAAGGGCGTGGACGGCTACGACGCGACGGGGCAGAGCCTGACGGTCGGCAAGTGCGTGATGCTCTACGTGACGGGGCGCAGCGACGAGACGGGCTACCCCATCGTGATGGCGGTGAACGGGCAGCGCGAGACGGCGGAGAGCGAGACGACCACGGTGCCCGACATACCGGGCGGCACGGAGTGCGTGCTCATGAGCAACGCGATGTACGAGACGCAGAAGTGGGTCGAGCCCTCGCTGATGAGCCCGGTGGGCGAGATGGTGTACCTGCAGAAGCGCGGGATGAACCAGGTCGTGTCGGACTACTTCGAGAGCCAGAAGAAGCACATCCCGTTCAGCAAGGCGCTGATAGCGGAGTACATGCTGACGCACTTCAAGACGATGTGCAACCGCAGCCTGTGGCTCGGGGTCAAGGGCATCCTGTACGTGAAGACGAAGCTGGGCATCCAGTCGGTGTACTTCTCGGACGGCGTGCGCCACATGTTCAAGCGCGAGATGATGCACACGGGGCAGTGGGACTACGACGAGTTCATCGCCCTGACGAAGATGTTCTTCACGGGCGAGGACGTGCCCACCACGGCCCTGTGCCTCTGCGGCAAGAACTTCCTGGAGGGCATACAGAAGATAGACTGGTCGAAGCACCCCGAGGTCCACATCGAGCTGAAGAAGAACGAGGCCATGGGATGGAAGGTGACGAGCTTCACCACGGTGTTCGGCGAGCTCCAGTTCAAGAGGGAGCCCACCCTGGACCGCATCGGCCTCTCGAACTCCTGCGGCATATTCGGCGAGAACCGCCTCGTGCACTACCAGCGCGTCGGCGAGCACTCGTTCAACGAGCAGGTCGAGGGCGAGGAGGCCACGCGCAACGGCCTCATCCGCTGGGACGCCCTGGCGCTGAAGGGCGCGTGCCACATCTGGGTGGACGGCGACAGCCAGGAGGTGACGGAGGCGGCCGAGGGCGTCGTGAAGACCGTCCTCTGGACGGACGACACCGTCCCCGAGAGCCCCGTGGAGGGAGTGGTCTACTACTTCCTGCAGAACGTGGACCTGGGCGACGCCGGCACGGCCAAGTCGGGCGAGTGCTGGAAGTACACCTCCGACGGCGGCTGGACGCTCTACAGCGGGGTGATAAAGGCGGCATAGGACACAGGACGGGGGGGCCCGGCCGCCCCTCCGCCCGCCATTTCAGGAGACAGGACAAGTAAGGAGACACAAGGACTATGGCGACAATCAAGATTTACGGCATCAAGGGCATGGTGGAGCGCAGCCTCAGCATACCCTGCGGGGGGGCCAGCCTTCAGGTGAGCTTCACCGGCGGCAGCGCCAACCCGGCGCTCTCGTGCTCGGCCAAGTACAAGACGGACAACGCGGTGTACCAGGCGATGATAGAGAACAGCGACTACTTCAGGCGGGGGTACATACGCCTCCTCGGCACCATCACGCGCAATGGCGGCGACGGGAAGGCCTCCCCGAAGGCAGTCAAGACGAGGGTCACCCCCGTGAGCGCCTCGAGGGTGGCGGAGACGGCCGCGTCGGCCGCGCCGGGGGCCTCCCCGAAGGCCGCCAGGGCGAGGGTCGAGGTGAGCGACATCGAGGGCGAGGGGAAGAAGTACCTCGTGGAGAAGTTCGGCGAGAAGGCCTCGGACATGAGGAGCCTGAGGCAGATAGTGGAGAGGGCGGCCCGCCACAACGTGGAGTTCGTCCTGCCGGGCGAGAAGCAGGAGTGAGCGATGGTGTACACCCTCAGCCGCGTGACACGCGACGCCCGCCGCGTCCTTGACCGCAACAGGGACGACTCCCGCGTCTTCGGGCAGCACCCCGTGACGCTGGAGACGGACGACGCCATACGGGCGGCGGTCGTCAGGGCCGCGAGGCAGGTGGAGGCGACCGCCCCCATGGAGCTGCTGGAGCTGAAGAGCGCCCTCGAGGAGGGCGTGAGCGTGCTCTGGGGCCCCGAGGCGGAGGGCGTGTGGGGCGGGAGCATAGTGCTGCCCCCGGACTTCTTCCGCCTTGGCGTCCTCATGATGTCGGACTGGGAGCGTCCCCTTCGCGAGACGCTCGAGACGGGGTCGGACGAGTACAAGGCGCAGTGGTCGAGGTTCGCGGGCCTGAGGGGCACCCCCCAGAGGCCGAGGGCGGCCGTCGCCCCGTTCGCGGGGGGGCTCAGGCTTGAGTTCCGCTCGTGCCTCTCGAGGGACGCGGAGGTGGAGCGGCTGGACTACGTGGCGCTGCCCTCGGTGGACGAGGACGGGGGCGTGGAGATATCGGAGCGGTGCTACAGCGCGGTCCTGTACACGATAGCGGGCCTTGTGAGCGCGGACGCGGGCGAGGCCGACAGGGGCAAGAACTATTTGGAACTGGCTAAATCATTACTTGCATGAGCAGTGAGTACATAAGCGGGAGCCTCGAGACCTCGGGCTCGGCGGTTGTGGGCGGCGGCCTGACGGTCAGCGGCAACACGGTGCTGGGCGGCAGGGTGACGGTGAAGGGCTTCCTTGACGCGCAGAACATAAAGACCCCCTGCAAGGGGCTGTTCAAGACGGAGGAGGAGCTCGGGGAGAAGTACCCCGACCCCCTGGTGGGCTGGTGGGCCCTGGTGGGCTCGTCAGAGCCCCTCACCCTGTACAGGGCGAGCGGTGGCGAGTGGGAGAACATCGGGACAGACACGTTCACGATTAAGATAGAGTGCGACAGCCTCGTCTCGCAGATAGAGGCGGAGACCTCGGCGAGGGAGGCGGCGGACACGGCGCTCCAGGCCAACATAGACGCGGAGGCGAAGGAGAGAAAATACCAGGACGACAGCCTGGCGGACGGCATCGAGCAGACCATTGACACCCTCCAGTCGGAGATGGACGAGAGGAAAGCGGCGGACGAGAGCCTGAGGGCGGAGCTGGAGGCATACTCCGACAACTCCGTCGACAACGAGGCGGCCGAGAGGAAGGCCGCGGACACCGCCCTCTCGGAGCGCGTGGGCGCCCTCGAGGCGAGCATGACGCAGAGCGTGGCGA
>JAJPZF010000152.1 GCA_021204545.1 Prevotellaceae bacterium | reverse complement strand
AGAGCATGAACAGCAACAACAACCAGAGCCAGGCAGTCAACTACCGCTGGCGTAAGGAGGGTGACGTGACCACCATTCCTCGTGCCTTGAGCAGCTACTACGCCACGAACTACAACACTCTGGTGAGCGACCGCTTCATAGAGGACGGCTCTTTCCTGCGCCTGAACTACTTGCAGCTGAGCTATGCCTTCGACAGTAAGCTGATAAAGAAGTGGCACATGAACACACTGAAGCTCTACGTGAGCGCGAACAACTTGTTCTGCCTGACTAAGTACACGGGTGTTGACCCTGAGATAAGCTACGGCAGCTACGGTATCTCCACTGACAGCTCGCAGACTCCGCGCAGCAGATCATGGACATTTGGTTTGAACATTGAATTCTAATGATAAGGAGATTTCGGATATGAAAAAATATTTCAGCAAAGCAATATCATTGGTTCTCCTTGGGCTCGTCTGTCTGGGCTATGCCAGCTGCGGCGACTTCCTTGATATCGAGCCTAAGACTTTCGTCTCCGAGGACAACTTCTGGAACGAGAAGACTGACATCGACCAGATGGTTGCGGGTACGTACGTGAAGATGCAGGCAGACGCGTTCATCCAGCGTTGCATCATGTGGGGCGAGACCAGGAGCGACGACATAGGCGAGGGACTGGACGCCTCCAACCAGACAAGCATTTACCGCACCCTGAAGGAGAATCTTCTTTCCACTAACAGCTACACGACGTGGGTAGACTTCTACTCAGTCATCAACCAGTGCAACACCATCATCGAGATGGCGCCAGTGGTGAGTGAGAAAGACCCTGTCTACACAGAGTCCGACGTGCTTGCCACCCAGGCCGAGATGAAAGGCTTGAGGGCTATATGCTACTTCTATCTTGTGAGGGCGTTCAAGGATGTCCCGTACTACACGAACGCCATACAGAGCGAGGACGATGTGGAGCCTATTGCTCCCTCTGACGGGGACAGCATAGTGAAATGCCTCATCGCCGACCTTGAGGAATGCGTTTCCAACGCCCTTAAGGCTTATCCGAAGGATTCGGGCAACAACTACAACAGCTCGAAGAACCGCATCACGCAAAACGCCATCTACTCCGTACTCACCGACCTATGCCTTTGGGACGGTCAGTATCAGAAAGCTGTGGACTATGCGCAGAAGGTGATCGACGCCAAGTACAACGAGTATGAGGAGGACTATAGCAGCGGTGCCGGCGTGGCTGGCTCAAGCGGCTCCGTCACTTTGTTCCAGAGCAGTGCGGACACCTACAACCCGACACCTTTCCCCTTGTATCCGTGCTTTAGCGGAGACACTTACGGCAACGACTTCAACCAGACGTTTGGGGGTGACCAGAACGGTTTCGAGAGCATTTTTGAGCTCTCCTTCCTCTACGACGGGACAAGCTCCGTCTATCTGCAGAACACGGCATGCTCCACGCTCTATGGTAGCACTGCTCAGGACGCTAGCCAGCCAGGTGAGGGCTACTTGAAATGCGACGACCAAATGGTGCAGGAGCTGTACAACAGCACTTCCGGCTCCACGTTCGACAACCAGTATGATGTAAGGTTCTACGAGAGCATTTATCCCACCTCCAGCGAGTACTCGGAGGGCTATCCCGCGAAGTATGTTTGGAAGGAAATTTCCATAAAAAAGGCTTCAAGCACTGGTAACCTGCCCTTCGAAGCGACTTACACTGGTGACAATTACGCTAACCGCAACTTCATCTTCTACAGGCTCACGGACGTGATGCTGATGCAGGCGCAGGCTTTGATAGAACTCGGCACAGACGACAGTCAATACGACAATAACGGCATACTCATCAGCTCAAACCTAAGCGACGAGTTGAAGCGCGCCTACTACATCATCTATGCTGTCAACCGCCGAAGCATTATGGAGACTAACGCCAACCAAGCCACAACCCACGACCTCCCCTCCCTGACCAGCTACAACAACAAGTCACTCTTGGAGGACCTGGTCATGAAGGAGCGCAAGCGTGAGCTTATGTTCGAGTGCAAACGCTGGTTCGACCTACTGCGCATCTGCCACCGTGACGGCACCACAGATATGGTTCGCAGCAACGTGAGCGCCAAGAGCTCGTCGGGCGGCTCTGCCACCTTGTTCACTAACTATGAGTCTCTGTTCTGGCCCTACAACAAGGACGAGGTGAAGAACAACTCCTTGCTCAGTCAGAAGCCTTACTATGGCAATGACGACGACGAAAGCAGTTTCTCAAGCACAAAATGATTAAATACGGACTATAAGTTATGAAATCGAAGAATAAATATTTTCTGTATCTCGCCGTTGTGCTGAGTTGTTTGTCTGGGATTTGTGCCATCTCTTGCAGTGACGACATCCCTGCTGACAGTTACTACACATTCACTGGCGAAATGTTGAGCGACTATTTGAAGGAGCGTCCGCAATTCTCGGAGTTCGTCAAGATAATCAACCGCGCACAAGGTAGTGAGCGTGGCGTGAACCTGATGGACCTTATCTCCACCTACGGACAGTTCACCTGCTTCGCCCCCGACAATGATGCCGTTGAGAGCTACCTGAAGGAGAACGGATACTCGAGTGTTGAGAACATACCTGAGGATATCTGCGACACCATCGCCCGCACGCACTTGGTGAACGGGAGGGCTTTCGGCACAGAGGACCTTATAGGACTGACTTCTCTTAGCAGCGTTAACATGAACGACCGCTACATCCAGTTACAGGAGGCATACTCTTATGTGGAGAACGGCGACACCATCTACACAGCCGACTCGCTGGAGATAGTTGGCAAGAACGATATCCACACCACCTACCGCCTCAACAGGAGCGGCTTTATGTACTTCGACCAGTGCAATGACTCAGTGGAGAATGGCATGGTGCATACGGTCAACGCCGTGATAGCCTCCTCCAACCAGGCTGTGTCCGACCTTATCGACGAGAACCCCCTGCTTTCCCTCTTCAGTCAGGCTATGCAGATAACGGGCATCGCAGAGTATATACAAGGGCATATAAAGGATTCAAACTGGGATCCCGACCTTTACGAGGACAAGAGCGTGTATTCGGGTGCACAGTGGGACTACTGCCACATCCCCGAGACGAAGAACTACGGCTTCACAGTCTTTGCCTGCCCCGACGAGGTGCTCAAGGATAAATACCAGATCACTGATTTGCAGACGTTCTACGACTATGCGAGGAGCATATATGGCGGTGACGCGTTGGATGTGAACGATGAGGCTAACGCTGAGGCGCTACAAGACTGGCGGTCTCCTCTGAGGCGTCTCATCGGCTACAACATCCTTAAGCAGTCAGGCTCTTACGACAACCTCACTTCCATCACCACCATTGAGACTGGTTCCATCAATCCGACTGAGTGGTACGCCACTATGGACTCTCTGACCACCATTAAGATAGAGCGTCTGACTGTGACAAAGTACATAGCCAATGGCGAGACACGTAACGAGCTTTACTTGAACCGTGGAGACAAGAGCCGCGGCTGCGAGACTGCCGGCATACATGTCTCGAGCGATGTAGGTGGCGAGTATGAGAACAACGGCTCCAACGGCTGGTATTTCATCACCGACGGTCTTGCCGACTATGGCGAGATAACGAAGCAGGACATCTTCAACACCCGTATGAGGATGGATCTCTACTATATGTTCCCGGAGCTGATGTCTAACAACGTGCGCGACGGCAGGACTAACAATTATATAGCCCAGTCGAACAACCCCGACAAGAACGTTGCTTCTCCCAACTACTGGTTCCCCAACGGCTATCTCGACAACGTGAAGGTGAACGACGACGGTATCTTCCTTTTCCAGAGCCAGCACAACACGTACTGGAGCTATGAGGGGGATGAGTTCAATCTCGCGTCGGACGTGAACTCCTACGACATAACGTTCAACCTTCCGTGCGTGCCCAGCGGCACATATCAGATACGTCTCGGTTTCGCCCCGATGTCCACTCGCGGAATATGCCAGTTCTATCTCGACGGAGAGCCACAGGGCATACCTTTCGATATGCGTGACACCAACTTCACCGACCGCACGGGCTGGTTCGCCCTCACGTCTAACAGCTACACTTCCGATGAGCTTGAGGCAGCCAAGAAGAATATGCATAACCTTGGCTGGTATCACGGGCCGATGGGAGTGTCTATCTATCAGTCTGAGGGTATTGTGGATGGCACTAACGCCTCCCGCACGAAGTTCTGCGACATAGAGCACACCATGCGTTACGTGCTTTGCACAGCCAACCTCGACGAGAACGTGCAGCACACTGTGCGCATCAAGAGCATCTGGGCTGTGGGCACGGCACTTGTGATGATAGACTATCTGGAGCTTGTGCCGAAGAGCGTGTATGGTGTTGAGGGTGAAGGCAAGGCAGAGGATGATTATTAATCGGTAACTTAATCATTAACGAAACATGAAATCAAAGATATTCTCACTTATGACGGCGGCGGCTGTGCTGCTTGCGTCGTCAATTCTTTGGTCGGCATGCACGGACACCTGGGATGACCACTATGGCACTTCGGACGGAAGTGACGCGAATAATCCGAGTCTTCTGGCTAACATAGCCGCAGATCCTGAGCTGTCTAACTTCTATAGGCTCGTGCAGGCCATCGGCGTGACCGACCAGCTTGCATCTCCGCAGGAACTCACCGTGTGGGCTCCCGTCGGCCTAACAAGTGCGCAGGTGGACAGTGTCATAGCCGTCTACGAGACTGAGCAAGCGTCTGGTAAGGCAGACGAGGACAACAAGGCAATGACGCAGTTCTACGAAAACCACGTGGCTCTGTACCGCCGTCAGGTTTCCTCGCTCACCAACGACACTGTGGCGATGCTCAACGGCAAGTATATGAGCCTCTTAGGCACCAGCAACACATCCGGCACTCTGGAGGGCAACGCTTTCTCAGGCGAGGTGGACTGCTACAACGGCATCCTCTACAAGGCTGACAACATACAGACGTTCTTCCCCAACATCAGAGAGTACATCGAGTTGCAGGCTGATCTGGACAGTGTCGCTGACTTTTTCGTCTCCTATGACGAGTATGAGCTCGACGAGAACTCTTCAGTCGCTGGCGGCGTTGTAGACGGCAAGACTGTATATCTGGACTCTGTAACCAACCTGAAGAACGACTTCCTGACGAAGTACGGCTACATACAGAGGGAGGACAGCTCTTACTACTTCATCGTCCCGACCAACGATGTCTGGAACGCCGAATACGCCAAGTACCATCCTTACTACACGTATCTGAGCGACCAGGAGAATGCCGACTCTCTGTCTGATGCGCAGACAAAGACGGATATTCTTTGCGGCAGGTTCTTCAACATAAGCAAGTCGTCGAAGTACAACTACAATCCGGCTGACTCCCTGTGCAACACGCAATACAATGTCTCTCAGTCGCACAATCCCCGCCAGAATGTCTACTACAAGCCGGAGACGGGCATTCTTTCCGGACTGGAGAAGGTAGAGTGCTCGAACGGTTATGTCTACATTGACGACAAGGGAGTGATAGACCCCACCACCACATTCTTCGGCAGGAGTGACATCGAGGCTTCTTCCGCGAGGTACTATGTAACGCCTACGAACACCACGAACAATAATGAGACGATGAATGTGTCGCCAGGGACATACGTTGTCCAGAACACCAGCGAGCCAGCCACTCAGCAAGAGTCCGAAGACATCGGGGATGTCCTGGAAGAGGAGGAAGGCAGCGGCACCAGCACGAGCACAGGGACTGCCGGCGACTCCAAGACCTTCAACTACATCACAGTCTTGGCGAAGACTCCCACGCAGCAGACCCAGATGGACTATAAGATCTATAACAATCTGGCTAACTGCTACTACAACATCTATCTTGTGACAGTGCCTGACTACCAGACAAATCTGCCGCTATGGTTCACGATGTCGCAGTGTGTAAAGACGAAGGCCGATTTCGATTTCACTAATGCTTCTTTCACTTACTTCAATAACCCCAATCCAGTTACCGCAGGCAGTGTGGATAACTCGGAGACTA
The DNA here is from genome assembly GCA_021204545.1 of Prevotellaceae bacterium. Taxonomy (GTDB): domain Bacteria; phylum Bacteroidota; class Bacteroidia; order Bacteroidales; family Bacteroidaceae; genus Physcousia. The sequence goes on along the minus strand of JAJPZF010000152.1, from coordinate 3,325 downwards.
TCCTTTCGCAGAGCAACAATCAGCGTTGCTACGTGGCAAGTGCGGAGAAGGTCGACACCATACTTATACAGGCGGCAGTCAAGTACTCTTATTCCGGAGTGGGTCTCGACGATGAGGTTGTCCGACTGCGGATTTCTTCCTTCGGTCCGGCAAGCGCCTCGTCGCGTGAGAAGATTTACACCCGCACGCTGCGCCTGAACGAGATCATAATGGTTCCGTTCGAGACCGAGGCAGAAGCTCTTGCCGCCGCTGAGGATATAGACGCGTTCAACGATGATTTACTGGAAGCAAACAAGGAAAACTAATCAACTATGAAAAACTTAAGTATATATTGCCTTTCTATCTTGATGGCTTCTCCTTTATGTTTGTATGCGCAGACAGAGGATACTGAGTATGAGGAGGAGGACACCGTTGCGGTGGCTGTAGTCCACAAGACTCAGAAACAAGAGGCGACGCGCACTATCCGAGGCTGTGTCATCGCTCAGAGGGATAAGCAGCCCCTTGCTGGTGTGCTGGTCCAGTCGATAGCAGGAGAGGGCTATTCAACCCTGTCCGAGGAGGACGGAACGTTTGAGATGGAAGTGCCTACTTACAGCAGTGCCGTCACCGTCACGATACCTGGTTTCAACATGATACGTGTCGGTTTGAACCGCTCTGGAGAGCTTGGCACAATCTATATGCAGAGTGAGGCTTCGCGGGCTCTCTATGGTGCGGACGACAACATTAATAATGTTGTTGCCACCGACGATATGGAGTTCACTTCCGCCCGTAATGTCACGACGGAGATAGGAAGCCAGTTGGGAGCTACCGTCTTTACCCGCGCCCGCAGCGGAGGCATCGCGCAGGGTAACTACATGAGCATTGGCGGTGTCAACTCCCTGCAGAGCAACACCCAGCCGCTCGTCGTTCTGGACGGTGTGATAATCGACCAGCAGTACAGCCGCACGATGCTTCATAGCGGCTACTACAACGACATGCTCACGAACATCAACCCCGCCGACGTGAAGAGCGTTGAGGTGTTGACCAACGGGACGGCACTGTATGGCGCGAAGGGTGCTAATGGTGTCATTCTCATCAACACCAAGCGTAACACCTCTCAGGCAACGAGGATTGAGGCGAGTGTGAACATGGGAGTTGAGCTGGTGCCTAAGATGTATGATATGATGTCGGGAAGCCAGTACAAGACGTACGCTTCCGCCCTGATGCAGAGCACGGGGACGACAGCCACGAGCTTCAAGTTCTTGAATGCTGACCCAACTTATTACTGGTACAACAAGTACAACAACAACACCGATTGGGCAGACCACGTTTATTCGGAGGCGTTGCTTCAGAACTATTCCTTAAGCGTTCAAGGGGGTGGTGATGTGGCAGGTTATATGTTGTCGGTTGGCTACACGAAGGACAACAGCGTGCTGGACGAGAACAACTTCAACAGGCTGAACATCCGTTTCAACACAGATATTCAGATAACCAAGGCCTTGTCGATGCGTTTTGATGCCGCTTACACGAACCAAACACGCAAGCTGCTCGACACGGGCGCACCTGAGAGCTACGACAACAAGTCGATAACGAGCACCACATTCCTTGCGATGGCAAAGAGCCCGATGCTTAGTCCTTACAGCTTCGCGAACGGTGTCATCAACCAGAATCACTTGGATATCGACGACGAGGACTACCTCGACGAAATAAGCTCCCTGAGCAGTGCCAACTACCGTCTCGCCAATCCTCTCGCGATTAGTGAATACGGAACGGCGGAGAACAAGAACTACTTCGACAACAGCTACGTCAACATCGCTGTCACCCCTAAGTATCAGATCAACAAGCACTTGTTCGTGAGCGAGATGTTCAGCTATTCGAGCATCAACACCAACGAGAAGTACTACGTGCCCTTGAACGGAGTGCCGAGCTACTACGTGTCAGAGTTGCAGGGTACGATGGAGAACGAGATAGGCAGCCAGTATGGCAAGCAGAACTCTATCAACAGCGACACGAAGATAGACTGGTGCAACAGCTACAAGGGGCATAACATCCACTTGCAGGGCGGTTTCCGCTTCATCAACGAGAGCTATTCTCTGAACACTCAGCACGGCTACAACACTGGTAACGACAAGACCCCGTTCATCGACAACGCTGACAACAAGACATCTTCCGGCTCAAGCGAGAGCTGGGCGACGATGACGTGGTACGGTCAGGCAGAGTATAACTGGGCTAACCGCTACTACCTTGAGGGCGACCTTGCAGTCGAGACCAACTCCCAGTTCGGTCGTGAGGCAAAGGGAGGCTTCAAGTGCGCGGGAGTTGTGTGGGGTGTGTTCCCGAGCATTCAGGCAGGCTGGGTAGCGAGCAACGAGAAGTTCTTCAACGTTCCCGGGGTTGACTACCTGAAGTTCACGGCAGGCTACGGAGTGAGCGGAAACGACGATCTGCTCTACGACGCGAGCCGCACCTACCATGCCAGCACTCTGTTCCTGAACAAGATATCGGGTCTTTCGCTGAGCAACATAGGAAACACCGAGCTTCAGTGGGAGACGACGAAGCGCTTCAACGCTGGTTTCGAGCTGAATGCTGTGCATAACCGCATAGGGGTTAAGTTCAACTACTTCCACTCTTGGACAGACAACCTGCTGACGCTTCAGGAGCTTGGCTTCGTCAGTGGTCTGGAATACAACTGGGGCAACGGTGGCTCGCTGAAGAACCAAGGCTTCGATGTTTCCGCCTCCGCTCTGCTGGTATCGCATAAGGACTGGAACTGGACGGTAGGCGCAAGCTTAGGACACTACGTGAACCAGCTTACTGCCCTTCCGGACAACAACACTTATATGGACACGGAAATATACGGTGCGACCATACGCAGCCAGATAGGCAGGAGCGTCAACTCGTTCTACGGCTACAAGACTGAAGGCGTTTACGCCTCGAGCGAGGAGGCTGCCAATGCCGGTCTCTACATTGTGGACGAGACAGGCGCCAAGACATACTTCGGCGCTGGCGACGTGAAGTTTGTGGACCTTAATGGCGACGGCAAGATAGACGAGAGCGACCGCACCTTCATCGGTGACGCCAACCCCGACATCTATGGCAACATCTTCACCTCTGTGAGCTGGAAGAGCCTCACGCTCGACGTATGCTTCAACTACTCACTGGGAGGCGACGTGTTCAACTACATGCGTCAGCAGCTGGAGAGCGGCTCCCGCTTTATGAACCAGACGACGGCAATGCTTAACCGCTGGACCACAGAGGGACAGGTGACGGATATGCCTAAAGCCACGTACGACGACCCGATGGGCAACAGCCGCTTCAGCGACCGTTGGATAGAGGACGGCAGTTA
>JAJPZF010000051.1 GCA_021204545.1 Prevotellaceae bacterium | reverse complement strand
AGACCCTCGGACATAAGCCCCGAGAGCATACTGGGCAGAAGCACGCCGCCAAGATACTGCCCTGCGGTGCATATAGAGAAGACGGCTGTGCTGCGCTCGCCCCGCGAGAAGGCCACAAGGAAGAGCGTGTAGGCTGCGAAGCCCAGGCCGTAGCCAGTCTGCTCGAGGCAGACGCACGCGCCAACTGTCCACAGGCTGTGCGTCGGGAAGAGGCTCAGGAACACGTAGACAAGGTCAGGCACCGTGAGACACAAGACAAGCGGCCAAAGGCAGCGGCGCAGCCCATATCTCGACACAAGCCAGCCCCCAAGTATCCCCCCGAGCAGCAAGCCTATGACGCTCAAAGTGCCGTAAATCAGCCCGAAGTCAACGTTCGAGAGGGCAAGCCCCCCCTCCTCGGCAGAGCGAGTAAGGAAGAGCGGCACAACCTTAACGAGCAGCCCCTCAGGCAAGCGGAAGAGGAGGATGAAGAGGGCCGCCGAGACTATGTGCGGCTTGCGGCAGAGCAGGAGCAAGGTGTCCAGAAGCTCCCTCGCCTGCTCAGCGAGGCGGAAGCGCGGCAGCCTCGGCGTCTCCACCCTCGGCAAGGCGCGCCCGTGGTAAAGCGCAAGCACGAGCATCAGCAAGGCAAGAACGACAAACACTAACGCCCAAGCGTACGCAAAGCTTAGGCGACCCGCCCTCAAGAGGAAGCCCTCGAGCATCACCAAGCCGCCCTGCCCCACGACCATGCCCACACGGTAGAACGTGTTCCTCACGCCGACGTAAAGCTCCTGCTCCCGCTCCCCAAGTCCGAGGATGTAGAAGCCGTCAGCCGAGATGTCGTGCGTGGCGCTGGCGAAGGCTATAAGAAAGAAGAGGGCGAGCGTAGCCTGAAGCCAAAGACTTGTGGGCAGGGAGAAAGCCACAAGAGCGAGCGAGACACCGAGCGTGAACTCCGTGCCGACTATCCACCATCGCTTCGTCCTAAGGTTGTCCACGACTGTGCACCACAAAGGCTTAACCACCCAAGGCAAGCCCATCCAGCCAGTGTAGAGCGTTATCCGCCCGTCCCCGAGACCGAAGTCCTTGAACATTATGACGGAGATGAGCATCACAGCGGAGAAAGGCAAGGCTTCCGCCAGATAGAGCGACGGCACCCACGAGAGGGGCTTGGCGGAGGCTCTAACACTCATGGCACTTCCTCCTCGCCCCCGTAAGCCAAAGCAGCAGCCAAGACAAGAGAGCCAGCGAGGCGTCCACGGCGAAGAAAGCCCCGAAGCCCAGCGCCCCGACGAGCCAGCCGCTAAGGGCGCAGGGCAGGAACATGGCGGCCGAGACGAAAGGAATGTAAGTGTGAGCGGCGTGGCCGCCCCGACTTCCACCCCCAAGATGGCAAAGGAACTGACGGCAGGCGGGCAAGCCGAAGCCGAAGAGCAACTGCGCGGTGAACGTGCAGAGGGAAAGCCTAAGCAATGAGCGGGGCGGCAGCGCGACCATAAAGACGTAGACACAAGGGCTTAGGCACAGCGACACCGCCATAGCCCAGAACAGCCTCTCCCTGTAAAGCCCTCCGCCCACAGCCAGCCCCAACGAGAAGCCTATCACGCCGACCGCACCCTGAGCGAAGGCTATCTCCTGAAGCGTGCAGCCAAGCCCTCCCGAGGAGACGGGAGTGAAAAGGAAAAGGACACGGGAGAAGAACATAAGACCCTGAGGCAGCAGCAGCAGGAAGAGGCTCAGGAGGGCGAGCAGGCGATGCCTTCCGCCCCGGGAAGGCGAGGGAGACACATCGCCCGCCGCGGGCAGGGAGAAGAGATGCCACAGGGTGAAGAGCAGCAGCACGCCCGCAGCTATGTAACAGCCCTGCGCCCAGGCAAGGCGGATGCTGCGCCAAAGCACCTGCAACGCCCCCACAAGCATAAGGGCGAGACCGTAGGTGAGTATCGCCGACACCTGGGAGAAGAACATGGCGATACGCCTCCACAGACGGCGCTCCTGCTGGCGAAGAGCCGAGAGGAAGTAACGCCTTGAGGCGAACTGATGCCAGGCGCAGAGCAAAGAGAGAAGCAGAAGCAAGGCAAAAAGCCACAAAGGGCTGAAGCCTCGCCACGTGAAGGAAAGGGCGAGCAGCATGAGAGCCACGACCATGGCAAGCTCAGCAAGCTGTATCTGGCGGCGGTAGCGACTGAGGGCGGCAAGCTTTCCCTTAAGCAGCGCGCCCAGCGCCCAAGGAAGGAAGAGACAGCCGCAGCACAAGGTGGCAAGGGCTGGCGAGGCTCCCGTCTGCAGGAACATAAGCAAGGCGACGAAGGTTATCAGGGTGACGGGTATCTCCCCCGCCCAGAACAGCGAGGGCACCCACAGCCAATGCCTCCAGCCCATCGGTCAGGTTAAGCTTAGTAGCTGCGGGCTATAAGCACACGGGCAACAGAGGGCTTGCCGCTCACCATGTCAACGCCCGCCGTCTGCTCAAAGCCGAAGGGGACGCAGCGGATGGTAGCCTGCGTCTCTTCCTTTATGCGGGCCTCGGTCTCTGCCGTGCCGTCCCAGGGGCAAAGGAAGAAGCCGCCGTCCTTAATGCGCAGCTTGAACTTCTCGTAGTCGTCGCACTCGTATATCCGAGCGTCACGAGCCTCTCTGGCCTTGCGGTAGATATTCTGCTGCATGTCCCCGAGAAGGTCTCTCACGTAAGCCTCAATGCCCTCAAGAGGCACGCTCTGCTTCTCCAGCGTGTCACGGCGCATCACCTCAACCACTCCCTGCTCAAGGTCACGCATACCCAAGACAATGCGCACCGGCACGCCCCGCAGCTCGTAGTCGGCGAACTTGAAGCCCGCCCGCTTGTTGTCGGCGTTGTCGTACCTGACGCTCAAGCCGAGTGCCTTAAGCCCTGCGCTTATCTCAGCCGCCTTGCTGTCGAGCGTGGGCATATTGGCAGGCTTGCCCACGGGGATGATGACCACCTGCAAGGGAGCGAGGCGGGGAGGCAGCACGAGTCCGTTGTCGTCGGAGTGAGCCATAACGAGCGCCCCCATGAGGCGTGTGCTTACGCCCCAGCTGGTAGCCCAAGCGTAATCTGGCTTGTTCTCCTTGTTGAGGAACTGCACGTCGAAAGCCTTGCCGAAGTTCTGCCCGAGGAAGTGGCTCGTGCCAGCCTGCAGAGCCTTGCCGTCCTGCATCATCGCCTCTATGGTGTAGGTGTCGAGAGCACCGGCGAAGCGCTCCGTCTCGCTCTTCACTCCCTTAATGACAGGCACGGCCATATACTGCTCGGCGAAGTCGGCGTATATCTTCAGCATCAGTTTCGCCCTCTCCTCGGCTTCCTCCCTCGTGGCGTGGGCTGTGTGCCCCTCTTGCCAGAGGAACTCGCTGGTGCGCAGGAAGAGACGTGTGCGCATCTCCCAGCGCATCACGTTGCACCATTGGTTGATGAGCAACGGGAGGTCACGGTATGACTGTATCCACGTCTTGAAGGTGTTCCATATTATCGTCTCACTCGTGGGGCGTATCACCAACTCTTCCTCAAGCCTCGCCTCAGGGTCAACGACAACGCCGTCGCGCGTCTCGTTGGTCTTAAGGCGGTAGTGCGTCACCACGGCGCACTCCTTGGCGAAGCCCTCCACGTGTTCTGCCTCGCGGCTGAGGAAGCTCTTCGGGATGAGCAGGGGGAAATAGGCGTTCTCGACCCCTGTCTGCTTGAACATAGCGTCGAGTATGCCCTGCATCTTCTCCCAGATGGCGTAGCCGTAGGGCTTTATCACCATGCAGCCCCTCACGTCCGACTGCTCCGCCAAGCCAGCCTTCACCACAAGTTCGTTGTACCACTTCGAGTAGTCGTCGCTCCTCTTCGTGAGGAATTCCAGTTCCTTTGCCATAGCTATAGTGTCTTCGTCACGCGAAATTAACAAAAAGGCATTAAGGACACGACTTGCAAGGCGGAAAAGCGTAACTTCGCAGAGCCTATGTGGATAGTAAGGAAGCTGCTGCGCACCGTGAGGTGGATAGTGATACTGTTCCTCGCCTCTTCCGTCCTTGCCGTTGTGGCTTACAAGTACGTGCCGGTCAGGCTTACGCCTCTTATGCTGATACGCTGCGGGCAGCAGGTGGCAAGGGGGGAGAAGGTGCGCCTCAGGCATCATTGGGTAGCCCTCGAGGACATATCGCCTTACCTGGCGGAGGCGGTTATGTGCACGGAGGACGCTAACTTCCTCAAGCACCACGGCTTCGACTTCAAGCAGATAAGCCTCGCCTACAAGGAGGGCAAGAATGGGAAGCGACAGCGAGGCGCAAGCACCATATCGCAGCAGACAGCCAAGAACGTGTTCCTCTGGCCACGCGGCTCGTGGGTGAGGAAAGGCTTCGAGGCTTACTTCACCGTCCTCATTGAACTGATATGGGGCAAGAGGCGGATAATGGAGGTTTACCTTAACAGCATAGAGATGGGCGACGGCATATACGGGGCGGAGGCTGTGGCTCAAGGCAACTTCGGCTGCGAGGCGAAGGCTCTCTCCCGCCCGAGCTGCGCACTCATTGCCGTCTCCCTGCCCAGTCCGCTCAAGCGGGACAGCGCGCACCCCTCGCCGTCTATGCTGCGCAGGCAGACGAAGGTGGTGGGCGAGATGCAGTGGAGCGAGCGGACAGGGGCGCTTGGGGACTTAAGTATATTCGGGAAGCAATGAAGGCGAGCGTCATTACCATCTTGCTCTGCTTGCTGCCCTGCCTAGCGAAGGCGCAGGACAGCTTGCGGGTGGAGCAGCTGCTTAAGAAGGGGGCGGCCCAAGCCTCTGGCGCGAGCCTTACGCTCTTCTACGCCCACGAGCTGGAGGGAACGCCCTACGTCGCCCAGACGCTTGAGGTCAACCCTAAGGAGCAGCTGGTGGTGAACCTAAGGCAAATGGACTGCACCACGCTCGTGGAGAACGTCGTCGCCCTTACGCTCACGACGAGGCAAGGGAGCCTAAGCTACAAGGACTTCTGCCTTAACCTCACGAGGATACGCTACGAAGGGGGAGAGATCAACGGCTACGCCTCGCGCAACCACTACTTCTCGCAGTGGATTGAGAGCAACAAGCGGCTCGGCATCGTGGAGGAGATAACAGAGCCTGCCACCCTGTTCACCGCAAGGCAGACACTCGACCTTAGCTACATGAGCAGCCATCCCTCCGCCTACCCAATGCTTAAGGGCGACGCAGAGGCGCTAAGGCTCATACGCAAGGGAGAGGAGGCACTGAGCGGAGAGACAGTAAGCTACATACCGAAGGGGCTGCTCCCAGAAGGCGGCGACACCCTCAGGACTGCCATAAGGGACGGCGACATCCTCGCCATAGTGACCAACAAGGAAGGGCTGGACATAGGGCACGTCGGCTTAGCCGTGTGGGCGGACGACGGCACGCTGCACCTCCTGAACGCAAGCCAGCTGCACAAGAAGGTGGTGCTGGAGCCGATGACCCTCGGCGAGTACCTGACGAAGCACCCCACGATGCTCGGGGTGAGAGTGATAAGACTAAACTAAGATGAAGAGGATACCATATATATTACTGTGCCTGTGCTGCCTCCACCTAAGGGCGCAGCGCAACTACGTGTACGACACGGAGCGGGTGCGCTCCCTTCAGCTCATCGTGGGCTCAGACCCCTTGCTGCCGCCTGTGCTCAGGATGGGCAGCCGAGGGCAGGCGGAGCTTAGCTTCGACATTATGGGACACGACTACCACCGCCTGCTCTACCGTATATGCCACTGCCCGTGGGACTGGGGAGAGCAGGCGGAGGAGAGCCTCTTCGAGAGCGACTACCTCTCGGGACTGAACGGACAGCCCATTGACGACTACGACACGAGCTTCAACACCTCGCAGCTCTACACTCACTACAGCCTCACCCTGCCCAACGAGGACACGAGGCTGCTGCTCTCGGGCAACTACCGCGTAGAGGTGTTCGACGAGGACGACTACGGGGAGCGGGACGCAACGCCCCTCCTTAAGGCTGAGTTCTGCGTGGCGGAGACGGCGATGAGCGTGCAGGCAGAGGTGTCGCCCAACACTGACATCGACTTCAACGCCTCACACCAGCAGCTCTCCTACTCCGTCTCCTACGGCTCCCTCCCCGTCACCGACCCGCAGAGGGAGCTGCACACCATAGTAAGGCAGAACCGGCGGGGAGACAACGCCGTCGTCGACCTCAAGCCTAACATCATCAAGCAGGCGGGCATAGAGTTCACACACCGAAGGGAGCTAATCTTCAACGCCTCAAACGAGTTCCACAAGTTCGAGACGATTGACATGCACCGCCCCAACCTCAACGTCGACCACCTCCGGTACCGTGAGCCTTACTACTACTTCACCCTCTTCGCCGACCAGCCGCCGAGGACATACACCTACGACCAGGACCAGAACGGGGCGTTCATCCTGCGCAACGCCGAGCACGACGACGAGCAGCTCACCTCGGAGTACGCGTGGGTGACGTTCACCCTCAGGTGCGAAGAGCAGCTCCCGGGCGGAGAGGTGTACGTCTGCGGGCAGTGGACTAACGGCGACTGGGACCCCCTCTGCCTTATGCGCTGGGACGAGGAGTTAAGCCAGTACACAGCCTCCGTGTACCTGAAGCAGGGCTACTACAGCTACCAGTACCGCCAGCTCTCCGCCGACGGCACGACTGGCCTTACGCAGCTCACCGAGGGAGACTTCAGCGAGACGGAGAACGAGTACACCGTCCTCGTCTACTACCGCCGCATTGGGGAGCGCTACGACCGCCTCGTCAACTACTCCACCGTCAACTACCGGTAAGCCATGCTCGAGGCTATAGGGCAATACGTCACGCGGCTGCTCAGCGAGCTGGAGCAGACACTTAGCATCCCCACCTCCTTCGTCGTCATAGAGTTCCTCGGCACCTTTGCCTTCGCCCTCTCGGGCATACGCCTGGCCTCGGCGAAGAGGTTCGACCTCTTCGGAGCCTTCGCCGTGGGTCTCGCCACAGCCGTGGGTGGAGGCACGATAAGGGACCTTCTGCTGAGGGTGCAGCCCTTCTGGACCACCAACGCGGTCTACTTCCTCTGCTGCGCCTTCGCGGTGGTGTGGGTGATGGCGTTCCGCCGCCAGTTGGTAAGGCAGCAGAACACGTGGTTCCTGTTCGACACGCTGGGACTGGCGCTCTTCAACGTCATCGGCATTGAGAAGAGCCTCAACCTCGGGCAGACCTGGTGGATGGCCATCACCATGGGCTGCGTCACGGGCGCGGCAGGCGGCGTCATCCGCGACCTGCTGCTTGGCGAGGTGCCGCTTATATTCCGCAAGGAGATATACGCCGTGGCTTGCGCCTGCGGGGGCGTAGTATACATCCTCTGCCGTCACTATGGGGTGCCGGGCAGCCTCAACGCAGCCGTGGCCATCCTTGCCGTCATAGCGACACGCCTGCTCGCCGTGCGCTTCCACTGGCACTTGCCCACACTCAAGGGAGAGTGAATATCTGGCCCTTCGCGGGCCCTCTTATACCAGCGCCATGGCGACTGTATAAGAGGCGTTAAGTAACCCCTCGCAAGGGGTTCAACCGAACCCCTCGCGAGGGGTTCAACTGGACCCCTTGCGAGGGGTTGTCCGGCGGGTACTATACAGGCGCAACGGAGCCTCTTATATAGGCTTCACAGCGCCTCACAGTGAGGCTTGGCGGTCAGTCTTCCGTCAAGCCCGTCTCGCGCCACTCTTGGAGCATCTGCTCGATGTCCCGTCGGGCCTGCTCCTCCCCGACGTCATACTCTCCCATGAGCACTGGCAGGAGGTCGTCCTCGGTGAAGGCTCTCCCCCGCGCCGCCTCAAAGAGCAGGGCCGCGCTCTCGTTGAGCGTGATGACCTTGCTGAAGTCTATGTTCCGCTTGCCCGTGGCAATGATGATGTTCTCGCCGCACACCCGTCGCAGCTCGAAGCCTTCCTTTATTCTCATACCGTAGCTTTGTATAGGGTTAACAAGTATCTTCTTATGGGCAAGAGCCTGCGCCAAGCCCTTATGCGCCTCACGAGCCTGGGGTCTGAGGCGCTGATGGTACGCCGTGGACGGATGTACTCGGTCACCACTCCGCAGACATCCTTCCTAAGGCAATGCTCGGTGCCGCTCAGGTTGCCGTCGCCCATGAGGGTCACGCTCTCTCCCTCGAGGCCGACTATGCGGTGAAGCACGTAGCGTCCCCGTGACAGCTCCGCCAGGACTGCGTCTCCCTCTGCAAGCCGCTCGGGCTGCTCGAGGCGCACCTTGTCCCGAAGGTGCTCCAGGAATGGTCTCATACTGAAGCCCTTGACTGTGACGACCGCGGTGTGTCCTTCCAAGAGCATCTCCTTGACCAAGGCAAGCAGAGCGTCGTTGGGCAGCTCCTTGCGCTCGCCCTCGGCGGTCAACCCATTGCGACGCCGCGAGGCACGCCTTAGGGGAGTGAGGAGCCAACGCAGAGCCTTGCGGAGCACGCTCTTCATCGGGCTATCGTGTTAAAGCAGAGCAGGGCTGCGTCAGCGTCGGGCAGGCAACCGAGCTCGTATACGGGGCACCGTTCGATGAGCTGTGAGAGCGTGTCGCAGATGCCGCCGTATATGCCCTCGTCCCACTTCATAGAGCTGACCGCAGGGAGCAACACTGCCATCGCCTCGCCTGCCCCGAGGCGGCGTATCTCGTTGCGCTTGCGCTGACGGATGCGCACCAGCGCGCCGACGGGGGCTGAGACGTTGCGGTAGCACCTCGTCTTGCCGCTCCACGGGGAGCCGAAGACGACGGGCTCGCCGTCCAGTATCCGCACTATCGGGTTGTCGTCGTTCAGAAGGTCGCAGCCGGGTATGTTCTTGTACCAGAGCCACGTGTGCGTGCTCTTGCCCGTGCCGCTCGGGGCGGTCATAAGGTAGCCCTTGCCCTCGTGGCGTATGGCGCTTGCGTGCACGAGAAGCGTCCCCTTGGTGGCGGAGGCGAAGGCGAATGCCATCATCACGCAGTTGTTAAGCCCGAAGCGCCGCAGTGCCTCGCCCTCTGCCTTGAGGGCTACTTGGCACTCGGCGAAGCCCTTGCGGCTCAGCAGCGTGGCGCAGGGCTGCCCCTCGGGGTCGCTCACGTCTATCTGGTAGCCTTCGGCTGTGGTGTACACGCCGTAGAGGTTGCCGCCTCCCTCGAACTGCCCCACCTCTTCCCTTCGCTCGGGGGAAGGCTCGCCGCCACCGACGTCGACGGTGGCGAGGGGCTGCCCGTCAGCCTCGCTGTCACTTACAAGAAAAGGTGTGAAGGAGGGGAGCATCCCCTCGTCGGCCAGCGTATCAAGGAAGCGGATACGCAACGTGTGCTGTGCTATGCGATACTGCACACTCCTCATCGCCCCGGGCTCATGCCGCCCAT
>JAJPZF010000056.1 GCA_021204545.1 Prevotellaceae bacterium | reverse complement strand
CGGCCGACGAGGCGATGGACTGCGCAAGTTGCATCGGATGCGGGGCGTGTGTGGCTGCCTGCAAGAACGGTTCAGCCATGCTCTTCGTCTCCTCCAAGGTGAGCCAGCTGGCTCTTCTGCCCCAAGGCCGTGTGGAGGCTGCCCGCAGGGCTAAGGCTATGGTGCGCAAGATGGACGAACTGGGCTTCGGCAACTGCACAAACACACGCGCTTGCGAGGCGGTTTGCCCCAAGAACGAGAGCATCAGCAACATCGCCCGCCTGAACCGAGAGTTCATAAAGGCGAAGCTCGCCGACTGACATTAAGAAAGCAATCGCTTGCGGCTCGGCTCCCAACGGAACGCCGAGCCGCTTTCTTTGCGTCATATTGGCAGGAAAAGCAGGGAAGCCGGAGCTTTTGGCTGAAATGCCTTGACGAAGGTCAAGAAAGCTTAGAGACCTGCGCCGGTAAGCCCTTTGGGGTATCAGATTTGCTTAAGGGTATTGCGGAAGCCCCAAGGGTGGGGCAGAGATAAGTAAAACGAATATGGTAAAAAGATTGAAGATTATGAAAAAGACAATGGTTCTGGCAACAGCTCTCATCGTGAGCCTTGCCGCAGAAGCTGAGACAATGGGCGTGACACCCTTCGAGGAAGTTAGCGTTAACGTGCCGGCCCGCGTGCGTTTCGTGCAGGGAGACACCTACGCTCTCGACATCCAGGCTGCCGACAGCCTCGAGACAACCAGCATTCGCTGGAACGTCGAGGACGGCGTGCTGCGGATTAGCAGCGTGGACGCAGCGGAACAGCAGCCCCAGAGCCTCTGCATCACCGTCGTGAGCCCCGAGGCGCCGGCGCTGAAGGTGGGCAGGCACATGGAGATGAAGCCGACGAGCCGCGTCAAGAGCAACAAGACAGTCGGCGAGAAGTAACGGCCCATTCGCCGCTATTATAAAGGAAAGGAGGGCGGACCTTGCGGGTCCGCCCTCCTTTCCTTAAGCTTTCGCCAGATTCCCCGTTGTTTTCGCACTGATTCCTCGGGGCTTTTTTTATTTTTCTCGTGGGAAAAAATTTTTTTCTCGAAGGATTCGCGGCGAATGTACATGTGAACTTTCGGAAATGTACATGTCAACTTGAAATTTCCACATGTGAACTTTGAGGGGTGTCCTTGGGCGCGGGAGAAAAGGTCGGGGGAGTTCGGCTAACCATCCGCAAAGATAGGGAAAATCTTCGGGAAACGCATGCCGAGGCATTAGGATTAGGCGTAAGAATGCAAGCCGCCGAGCAGGTAGTTCACCCCGAAATAAGTCATCAGGAGTGCGGCGAGGGCGACGAGAGAATAGAGCCTGTAGTTCCGCTCGCTCTGGAACCACGGCAGAATCTCTTGATGAAGCGGGAGGGAATAAACGAGAAGAGTGACGAGCGCCCAAGCTTCCTTCGGGTCCCACTGCCAGTATGCGCCCCACGCCACGTTTGCCCAGACCGCGCCTAAGAAGATGCCGACCGCGAGCAAGGAGACGGCGAGGCGAAGCACCGAGCGCCGGAAGAAACTCACCACGAGCAAGGCGTAGCTAAGCATGACGCAACTGACGTGCGCGCTCAGCCACGGGGAGTTGAGAACGGGGACGAGCGGCGTGATCTGCGGGTTGCGCTCTATCAGAAGCCCGACGGCGAGGGTCGCTGAGCTGCCGAGCGGGAGCCACGGAACGAGACAAAGTGCGATGAAATGGAGGGTTTCGCTGGTATTTGTCAGAGGGATGTGACCGCTGAGCCACCAGAGCAGACGGAAATGCCCAAGCAGATAGACGGCAAGCACGAGGCGCATCGCAAGATACACCCGACGGCTGTGGAGAAGGCTTGAGGCTGCCGCCAGAATGCTCAGGACGATGCCGATGAGCGTCAGTGGCAGGCGGTTGTAGAGCAGCTCGAGCGATACTCGGGCCGTGGAGAGCGGCTCAGCGCCTTCGGGCAACGGCTCAAAGAGCGTGCCGTTCCGCAGCATAAGCACGAGGGCCACCTTCTCGTCCGTTCGGCTGTCGCGGCCCACGCCCCGAAGTCTGGGCGGATTGCTCAAAGAGTCGATGAAATCGCCAAAACTGGCATACTTGCGCCCCCCGACTTTTATCACGGGTGCCCCGTTCCACTCGTCGGGATGCCGCTGCCAGCTCGCCACGACCTGCGTGGCCGAGAGCCCGCGGTAGGAGCTCCGGCCGTAAACCTTCCGAAGAAAGGCGGTGGACATCGTGGCGTATGGGCATACGCGGTTGTTCCAAACGACCTGCGTTCTGCCGATGGAATCGGCTTTTTCGCGGGAAATAGTGGGCAGCCCCTCAGCCTTTGCCGCTGCGCTCAGGAACAAAAGCAGCGCGAGAGCCGAGCCGCGGCGGCGACGGCGGAAGAGTGGCTGCCAAAGCGAGGCGAGGAACGAGAGCAGAAACCCAAGGTAACCCGTGTAGGTTATCGCGGTGCCCCACGGGTCGTAGTTGACACTCAGCAGCGTGCCACGAAGGTCGTCGTCGAAGCTCGTCTGGTAAAGCCGGTAACCGCCGAGGCGCGCTATTCGGTTCACGCTGACAGTGAGCTGCCGCCCTTGGGCCGTGAGGTGACTCACGTAGTCGCGCGGAGCCTCAGTGCCGGGGTAATAGATTATTTCAAACGAGTCGAGCCTGACGAGGCAGGGGAGTTTTCCCTCTTTTCCTTGTTCCGTGCGGAGGAAAGTGTCGGAGGGTATGCCCTCTCGCAGGTGCATGAGGCCTCGCTTTGCTGAAATACTTGTGACAAAAGCCCCGACAAGGATGACCACGAGACTAAGGTGCAGACTGAAAACCAGCGGCTTGCGCCACAGTTTCCTTTGGCAAATCAGCACAAGGCCTGAGAGTGCGAGCGCAAACCATAGGAGAGTGAACCACCACGAGCCGTAAACTCTGTGATTATCAGGCAGAAAAGTGGCGACGGCAACGACCATCGCCAGCAAAATCATAATGGCGAAGGGAACTGTCCTAAAGCGCACGGAAGGAAGCGTTCGGTTGCGCCTTCAGGGCCACGCACTCTATCTCGATGAGCCAAGCGGGGCGGCAGACGGGAGCAAGAGTTATTACAGTCGGGATCTCGGGGAAACGCTCGACGAACATCTGGCGAACGAGCGGATAGTCGGCGGTGTCGCGCAGATAGACCACGATTTGCGCCACGTCGTCGTAGGTCGCGCCGCCCTCGGCAAGGAGCGTCTCCACGTTTTCCCACATCCTGCGGGTCTGGCCCACGATGTCGCCCTCGTGCACCACGAGGCCTCGGTTGTTAATGCTTGCGGTGCCGGAGATAATGACGTGGCGACGGTCGCCAAAGTCGAGGGTGCTGCCCCGCTCGAACGTGACTCCGTAGTCGCTCGTCGGGTTCAAGTGCGACGAAGCTCTGAGGTAATTGAGCTGCTGCCTGGA
The DNA here is from genome assembly GCA_021204545.1 of Prevotellaceae bacterium. Classification (GTDB taxonomy): domain Bacteria; phylum Bacteroidota; class Bacteroidia; order Bacteroidales; family Bacteroidaceae; genus Physcousia. The sequence continues at coordinate 6,012 of JAJPZF010000056.1, read as the reverse complement.
GAAACCTGTCAGCGCATAGGAGCCCATCTGCACGAGAGCCTTGACATCGGCGGGCTGTCCCCCGATGCCCGTACTTGCGATGAAATGGGTGTTTTTCGTGAGTCCGTGGCTTGCGAAGAACTCCCTGCGGGTACTGACCATCCCCCCGTATTGTGTGTCGACATCACGCACGAAGAACCACGTGCGAATGCAGTTGTCAGCCAGCGTAGCCCCGAAGTTTCCGAGCAGGGTCTCGTATTCTTGGAGCAGGGCCTCCGTTTGACTGGCGGAATTCCCCTCGGCGTGGCACTTGCTCATCAGCCAGAGATGGCGGTAACCGTTGTGCTCAGCGACGGTGAAACCATGGTTTTCGCTCAGATTCATGCCACTTGCGAGGTAAGCCCACACGGCAATCTTGCTGCCGTCGAGGGGTTGCTGCTGGATGACGCTGAGGCTTGTCGGCTCTTCCTTGCGCATCAGGGGTGCTTGGTTGGCACTGTCGGAGAGGAAGTAACGCTTAAATATGTACTTTGCCCCGGCGAACTCGGGCAGAGACGGCAGCAAATCCTCCGCGCGGTAGACCCTTTGGAGCTGGCCTTCGAAGAGTTCGCCCCGCGGCTCCACGTGCAGCATGACGTGCCATTCGGTCACGCCGCCGTCGACCGTGAAGACAGAGGTCTCGACCCCGACACCTAACTCCCGTAGAAAGAACCTATTATACTGCATTTCCTGGCTATCTGTCGCAAAGTTACTGCATTTTTATCATAACAAACGGGGAAAGGGGCGCAAATGCTTAGGGCTGAGGCTGAAACGTCACGAAAAGAGGGCGGCGCGTGCGTGGGGCGACGAGGGACGACGTGGGGGAAGGGGAGAAATCTGTTAGGGCTGTAAATCAACCCTTTCGGAGTAAGCCCCGCGCCCCCGACGGTTTGCCCTGCGCCACTTTAGACTCAGCGGCAGATATGGGTTGTACCTTCGGCACAATATAGGGCTGATGTCCGATACCGTGGGTGTCGCTGCGCTCGCTAACGCGAGCAATTCGTTTCTTTTTTTTGAAAACGCTCCGCGTTTCTGGCGGCTACGCTTATGCAACCCCTTCGGGGTTAAGCTCCGCGCCCCCGATGCTTTCGCCCCGCGCCCCGGCGATTTTGCATGCGTCCCTTTTCTTCGCTTGCACATCCCTCGCTCTCTGGGGCGAAACGTCATGAAAAAGGGGCGGCGACCCGTAGGACGCTGCCCCCAAAGCTGTTTATTATGGAGAGATTTGCTCGGCTGGCCGCGGCTCGTGCAAAAGCATTTCGAGGTGCGAGCCTGAGGTTTCGGCCGAGAATAACTTAGAGGGGTGGCCGTTTAGCCAGAAGAGCAGGAGCATGAGTGCGAGGAGCGGGCTCCAGAGCAGGAGCATCATCCGCAGGATGTCGTGAGGCCCGCACATGCAGCTCTCCTGAAAACTTGCGGTTTCATCGAGGTTTTTCTGAATTTCCTTAGGCATATCGGCAATGTTTTAAGGGGTTTCCGTGATTTCTTTAAGGCTGCGAGCCTTAGAAGTTGTAGATTAATCTTCCGCTGAAGACGACGAAGTTGCCTTTCTCCTCGGCGTTGTGGATATAGTTAAAGACTGGTTGTAAGGAAAGGCAATCCTTCACGTCACGGCTGTATGTGAGTTCGACGGATTCCTCCTTGCCCATCCCATAATGTGCGTACTGTGCGGTGAATCCTGCGTGGTTGTCGCCGAAATCATATAGGCATCCCAGCTCGGCGTACCGCTTGCATCCGCCGATTTCCTCGATATATTTCTTTCCACGTGTGTTCTCAGAATATTGAACCATCAGGCTCACCTTCTTGTCCTCCTCATCGTTCTGCCACAGACACTGCTCGGCGTACGCCCACCAGCCGAACGAAGCCTTGCTCTCGTAGCCGTCCGCGACGAGATTCCCCTGAGTGTCCGTCCGGTACTTCCGAGCGGGTTGCATATCTTCGTCGAAGACGCGGTTGTGGAACGTTGAGCCTACGGAGTAGAAGCTCTTTCCGTTGTCGTAACTCAGCTCGAGAACATCGAACACGCCGTCACGTTTCGGGCGAATCATAAAGGGGTTGTCGCCCCGCTTCCAGCCGTTGTAAGCTGCACCGTTGTAAAGACTGTTCTTTACGTGCCAGTTGTCGAACTGAAGCTCCAAGTGAACGGTCATACTACTCACGGGATAATTCGCGATAGGGTAGTTCGCCGCGATGGAAGGAAAGATGCCCGGCGAGCTGTTCGTGAAGAAAGATGTCACAGGCGAGGCGAAATAGTCCTCGTTCATGTTGCGTACGCCGAAAAATACCTTGGCGTGCTTCCAACTCTGCTGGTATCCCAGCACGGCGATTGCTGCGTAACAGTTCTCTTCCTGGATGTTTGAGAAAACTTGGTAGTCGCTGATGATGGATTCGTCGGGGTTCGTCTTCGCCATGTGCAGGGTCGCGGCCTGGAAAGTGCCGCCCTTCCAAGGGGAATACTCAAAGTCGAGGCGCAGCATGTTCATCCAGTTCACTGTTTTCTTGTTGGGGCTCCACTGCCATTCCGAGGTCATCTCTCCGCCAATGGTCTGGGAAAAAGCCGGGAAGCTTAGGCTCATGAGAGTGAGAGCCGCTAATAAGGTTTTCTTTCTCATAATCAATCTATTTAATTGTTTAGGTATGTTCCGGTTCGTGCCGCGAAGTTATGGCTGAGCCTTGCGGGGCGCAATACGCAAATCGGGTGAAATCGGGGCGCGGCGTCCCGGTTTCCGTCTAATTATTTCTGGGTAAATGTCTTCAGTCCTAACCTTACTTGGGGATATTTCCCTATATTCGCGGCGGAAAAACGGAGGCCTTGCCATGACAGAAAAGTATCACGAGACAGATCCCTTGATAGATCTCATCAGCGACGACTATCGCATGCTTCAATTGATCTCGCGTTTCGGCATAACGCCCGGGTTCGGCGAGCGGACAGTGGCGGCTGCCTGCAAGGAAAGCGGGGTGGACACGTCCACATTCCTGACCGTTGTGAACTACATCAAGACACCTGGGCGGGTTTACTCCAACGATATGAAAAACAAGGTCAGTCTCGTGTCGCTGATGGACTACCTTCGTAAGAGCCATTCCTACTTTGTGGACTACCGTTTGCCGTTGATTAGGCGCAAACTTATCTCGGCTATCGACTGCTCGGCCAGCAACCAAATCGCCTTCTTGATACTGAAATTCTTCAACGAATACGCTGGTCAGGTGGCGTCACACATGAACTACGAGAACTCGAGCGTCCATCCTTTGGTGCAAACCCTTTTGAGAGGGCAGCTGCCTGCCGAACCATTCGTGACGGTAGTCCACCAGCAGTCGCACAACCACAGCAACATCGAGCGCAGCCTCGCCGAGCTTAAGAACATAATCATCAAGTATTATCCCAGCGGGGCCAACGCAAGCGCGCTCAACGACGTGCTGATGGACATATTTATCATGGAGGAGGACCTGCTCACGCACTGCCAGCTGGAGGACACACTCTTTGCCGACTGCGTGGCGCGCCTCGAGAAAGACGTGAAGGAGCACGGAGGAAAGCCCGCCTGTGCCCCGACAGAGCAGGAGGCGACCCCCGACACGAGCGACCTGAGCGAGCGGGAGAAGGACGTGATACGCCTTGTCGCGATGGGGCTTTCCAACAAGGAGATAGCAGAAAAGATGTTTATTGCGGTTAACACCGTTATGACGCACCGCAGAAACATCAGCCGCAAGACGGGAATCCATTCGGCCGCCGGCCTCACCATCTACGCCATCGTGCACAAGCTCATCAACGTGCAGGACGTGAAGCTCTGAGCTCGCGGGCGGTTTTCATATAGATATCTTAGAAAAGTTCGGGGGAATCGGCGCGGAAGCCTAAGGGAATAGGCGCATTCGTCGGGGCTATCCGCGGCAAGCGTGGGCGAGGGGGCGGCTGAGGGCGGAGCGTTGGCGACGGACCTTAAGGCGCTATTTCCTTGTTGGCGGAGGGAAATAGTTGCTACCTTGCGTAATGATTCGGGCATTTCGGTTGTTGTATAAGTAAAAGGCGGAAACGATGGAAGTCACGGAAGCGATGTTCAAGCGGTGCTACCCCAGGATGTTCCGAGTGGCATACTGTTGGCTCAGGGACACGGAGGCGAGCAAGGACGTGGTGAGCGGGGTGTTCGCATCGCTTTGCGAGGAGAAAAATATGACTTCCGGGGAAGTGACGGAGGGATGGCTTGCGGTGTGCGTGCGCAACGCCTGCCTCAACCATCTGAAGCATTTGCGTATAGGCGAGAAAATAAGGAGGCTTTATCCGATTACCGAGATGGACCCGCTCGTTCTGCCCGACGCAGAGGACGACCGACTTGAGGAAATGCGCCATTTCATCGAAACTGAGCTGCCCCTTAGGGCGAGGCGCGCGTTCAAGCTCTGCTTCTTCGAGGGGAGAACCTACAGGCAGGCGGCCCAGGAGTGCGGGTGCAGCGTCGGTGCGGTCAACAAGTACATCGTGCAAGCCTTATATGCTCTGAGGCAACGATTTGGCAAGTAAGAATAAAACCTACAGATATGAACGCCGAACAACGAATAGAGAGACTGATTGAGCTGCTGCAGCAGCCCGAGTCTTCCAACGAGTCAGAGCTCAAAGATTTGCTTTCCGACCCCGAATGCCGAGACTTTTACGAGCTGCTCTCGGAGGCCCGGCGGGCTGAAGCCGAGGGCGAGAGCGAGGAAGCCCTGAAGGATGTGGACGTGGACAAGGAGTGGCGCGAGTTCAAGAGCCGACGCGCGGGCGGCGGCCAACGGGCGTGGCGCAAGGTCGCGGCGGCTTGTGTGGCCGCAGTGCTGGTGTCGGGGCTCGCGGTAGCGGCGGTGCAGGTGGTGAGGACGTATATAAATGACGACACGCAGCCTGCCTTGGAGGCGGACGACGCGGAGACATCGGTCTTGGACACTGAGGAGGGCGACCTAACTGCCGACAGTATCTCAGAGGAGATGGTGTTCTGCGACGTGGAGCTGCAAGAGGTGATGGAGGCGCTCAGGGAGAGATACGGCTTCAGCGTGAGGTACAAGCGCGAGGAGGCGAGGCACGTGAGGCTCTACCTGCAAGTGGACTCCGCAATGACCTTGGACGAAGTGCTGCTTGTTCTCAACCATTTCAACAACCTCGAGCTGAGCCGCCAGGACAGCACCGTGACGGTCAATTAGATTTCCCCAAGCTTACCCTTTATTATGCCTGACCTTATGAGGAAATACACCTATATAATATTGTTGTGCCTTTGCCCTTTCGCGGCGAGGGCAAGGGGGATAACGGAGACGTTCACCGACACGCCGGTTGTCTCAGCCTTGGCCGATATAGGCCGATATGCGGGGAAGTACAGGCTACAGTTCATCGTGAGCGAGATGGACGGGCTGAGCGTCAGCCGAAACATTATGGCAGACAACGCGCTTGAGGCGGTGAAGCAGCTCTGCGACGGCTTGCCCTTGAGGGTAACCTTGGACGGAAGGAACATATTTGTGGAAAGAATGCCCGACAAAGCCACGTGCATCTCGGGCCGTCTCGTGGACAGCCAAGGTAAACCCGTCGACTATGCCGCTGTTGGACTGCTGAGTCGCGCGGACAGCACCGTGAGGACGGGTGTCCTCTCCGACGAGGACGGCGCTTTCGTCCTTGAGCCCGACAGCGCTGACCCGTATATGCGCGTGTCACAGCCTTGGGCTTCGCGGCCAGTTACCTTGATATTCCTGACGGAGCGACCGACCTTGGGGAGATAACATTGCAGAGAGACGCCATGATGATGGAGCAGGTGGAGGTGAACGCCTCGAACATAGTGCACCTCAGGGACAAGGACATCGTGCATATCACCAAGGAGATGAGGCAGGGAAGCCTGAACACCGCGGAGCTTCTCGGCAAGGTGCCGGGCATGGTGTACAACCGTCTGACCGAGGAACTGCGGTATCAGGGGATGAAAAACATCGTGCTTTTGGTGGACTCGATGGAGTACGATGCCTCATACATAAAGAAGTTGCACCACATGC
>JAJPZF010000234.1 GCA_021204545.1 Prevotellaceae bacterium | reverse complement strand
GCTACCGGGCGCAAGTCATAGCGCAGAACGTCTGCTACAACCAGCCGCCGCACCTCGACTACAACCTCAGGCAGTCGAAGAAGATCGTACGCCAGTGCCTCGAGTACGACACCGGCGTTGAGGGCTTGGGCAAGTACTGGGACTGCCTCTACACCACCTACCCGCTCGTCATCCCCGAAGGCATAAACGCTTGGCTCGTGACGGGGCGCAAGTACACCAACGACGTGGACACGCTCCTTACCACCAAGCTTAAGGCAGGCACCGTGATAGCCGCCAACTCGGGCATCCTCTACAACTCCACGTCCGCCGAGGCAACCTTCACCCCCTCCTCGCTCACCGACAACCAGGTGAGCAGCTCCTTCGTAAGCGGCTCGTACTGCGACACCACGCTGCCCGCACAAAGCGGCACACAAGGCTACTACGTCTTCGCCTGCGGCGACCGCGGACCAGGCTTCTACCTGACCAGCGGAGCCACCGTGGAACACGGCACGGGCTACGTCTCCCTCAAGGGGACTACCGCCGCACCGCTCGCCCAATCCTACGTGCTCGGCATAGCGGAGAACCCCCTGGCGGACGGCATCGACACCCCCTTAAGTGCCTCGGACACGGAGCAGGCCGTATACAACCTTCAGGGCATACGCCTCACAAAAGCCCCCGAGAAGGGCATCTTCATACAGGGCGGCAAGAAGCAGGCCCGCTAAGCCCTGCTTACCGGCACCGCGAAGAGGAGGGGCAAGTTGCCCCTTAGGGCAGCCGCGCAAGTAATAGCCCCCTCGGGGTTCGTTCGTGGCAACACCTCGCGACGACGCGGCCAAAGCCTCACAATGAGCCGCCGCGGTCCCTATATAGTACACTTCGTGAAGCCTATATAACACCCTTCGGGCAACCCCTCGCAAGGGGTTCAACTGGACCCCTCGCAAGGGGTTCAACTGAACCCCTCGCAAGGGGTTGTTTGGCGACTCATATATAGGCGTAACGGACCCTCGCAGTGAGTCGCCGCGAAACCTCACGGCTACTCGCGGTTAAAGGTCAGTTTGGAGAGCGCGCGCGGAGTAGCCTTCGTGGAAGTACGACTGCTCTATGCCCTTGAAGATGACTTCCCTGTCGTCGACGCGGTCGGTGAGGGCTGGCAGCAGGAAGCCTCCCTTGGCTATGTTGCCGTGCCTCACTGTGCCAGCGAAGCTGTAGAGCCAGTCGAAGATGTGGCGGTGTGTCTCAAGAAGGCCCTAAAGTCGTGCCAACCTCCATCCTGAAGATGTCGCGCGGGGCGAACAGCCGCTTCGCCTTGCTTAGGCTGGATACCTATATTATAATGTATAGCTGCCGCCCGCCCACTCCACGAAGGGCTCTTCCCCTCGGAGGGGCTGCCACGAGAGGGGCGTGCCCTCGTCAGTGAAGGTGACGACGACGTCGCGCCGCTCCGTGCCGTCGGGCAAGAGGAGGCGGTTATAGGCTCTGCGCTTCATCTCCTTCTCTGGCCATGCTGCGACGGAAGAACCACACGCCGCTGCTTCGTCACGTTGATGGTGCGCTCGCCCTCGTGGCTCTCCCTCATCTGCCTCGGCGTGAGACGCTCGCCGACGGGCTCGCCCGTGAGCGTGTCGCCCCGGGCGTCGCTGATGGTGTCCGCCGGCTCTTCCTCGCCCTCTGGGGCAAGCTCCTCCGTCGTGTGGCGGAAGCGTATGAGCATAGGCTGCCGCGCCATCCAGAGGCGGTACTGCGCGCGGTTCGTCTCGTCGTAGGGGAAGTAGAACACCACCTGCAAGAGGGCGAGCCTTGCTGTGTCGGTGAGCTCTGACCGCGCTATCTCTATGTTAGTGTCGAAGTCCCCGCCCACGCGTGTGGTGACCGAGGCGAGGGTGTCCCCCTCGTAGCGGGCGACGAGCAGTGCGTAGCCCTCTGCCCTGCCGTCCTCGGTGACGAAGCGGCTCTTGAAGCGGAGGGCGTAGGTGTCGCCTGGCAGGAAGGTGGAGTCGGCGTGGATGGTGTAGGTCTCTATGTTGCCTATGGCGGTGTTGCGGAGGCAGACGTTGGCGGTAGTCCAGATGAGGGCTGTGTCGCCGTAGGAGGTGAGGTGGGCGTAGACATCGTCGGCAGCGTCAACGCCAAGCGTGGCTGCCTCACGCTGAATGCGGTCGTCTATGTGCTGGTACATCACAACGAGCCGCTCCGAGTGGGCGGAGTACCACACCATCGAGCTGTCGAAGTCCGCCTCCGTTATGCCGTGCTTGGCGAAGACCTGGGAGACGAGAACGGAGCGGTCGGTAGAGGGGTCGTTGCCTCCCGTAGCCTCCGCCATCCCCTGGGCGAGGTGGTAGTCGTAGAGAATGCGCTCCATCTTGCCCTGCGGGATGACACGGCGAGGCACGCCCACGGTGCAGGCTGCGGCAAGAAGCACTATCAGGGAGAGACAAAAGACGCGCCTCATCGGAAAATACGGTTGCGGTAGAACAGCAGTATCGCTATGATGCCGCAGGAGATGGAGGCGTCGGCAAGGTTGAACACAGGGCTGAAGAAGACTCCCCGTCCGCCTCCCAGCCACAAGGGCCAGTCCCACTCAACGAGGGGGAAGTAGAACATATCCACCACCCGCCCCAGAAGCAGGGAGCTGTAGCCGTGACCGAACGGCACGAAGTCCGCCACGAAGGGGGGCGGGGGGTTGTTGAAGATGAGCCCGTAGAACACGCAGTCGAGGATGTTGCCTATCGCCCCCGCCAGCACCAGTGCCATGCACACCACCGCGCCCCACGTTGCCCCGTGGCGGATGGTGCGGCGGATGTAGTAGATGATAACTGGGATGAGGATAAGGCGGAAAGCTGTGAGGACGTACTTGTTCACCACCTCCAAGCCAAAAGCCATGCCGTTGTTCTCGGTGAAGAGGAGGTAGAACCAGTCGGTGACGTGTATGCGCTGGTAGAGGTACATGCCGGTCTTCACCATTATCTTAATCGCCTGGTCGGCGGCGACAAGGCTCACGGTCACCAGGCTAAGGGCAAAGACTTGCCTCCCCCTCTTGGTCATAGAACTAATGACGGCGCTTGTCCAGCTTCGCCTCTATCGAGAGCGTGGCGTGCGGCACAGCCCGAAGCCTCTCCTTCGGTATCAGCTTGCCCGTCTCGCGGCAGATGCCGTAGGTCTTGTTGTGGATGCGCACAAGAGCCCCCTCCAGCCCCTTGATGAACTTGTGGGTGCGCTCCGCCATCTGCAAGAGCTGCGTCTTAGCCTGCGCCTCGCTGCCCTCCTCCAGTGCCTGAAGCGAGGGGGACGTGTCCTCAACGCCGTTGCCGCTGCTGTTGGACAGCTCCTCAAGCAGCTTGTTGTAATCGCTCTTGGCAACGGCAAGCTTCTCAAGGATTATCTGGCGGAACTCCTCAAGCTCCTCGTCGTTGTAACGTGTCTTCTCAGCCATCTTTCTCTACTTTTAATACCTCTCCTTCAACAGTAATCGCATTGGCGAGCACCTGCGTGGCGATGTAGTCTCGCATAGAACGCAGGCACGCCTCGTTGTCCCTTGTGCAGGGTAGAGTGACACGGATGCGGTCCGTTATCTCGAAGCCGCTGTCCTTGCGCAGCTGCTGTATGCCGCGCACCAGCTCACGAGCCACGCCCTCAATGCGCAGCTCCTCGGTGAGTGTGAGGTCGAGAGCCACGGTCAGGGTGCCGTCGTTGGCGACGCTCCAGCCGGGCAGGTCTTCGCTGAAGACCTCAATGTCTTCCAAGTCTACCAGCACCTCTGTGCCGTCGTCGAGAGTGAGGGGCAGGCGCTTGTCTGCCTCCAGCCGGGCAATCTGCTCTTGTGTCATCGCAAGCACAGCGGCGTTGACGCTCTTCATCCGCTTGCCGAACTTCTTGCCCATAGTGCGGAAGTTGCACTTCACCTTCTTGGCGACGAGCCCCTCGCCGCTGACGAACTGCAGCTCCTTGACGTTAACCTCTGAGAGGATAAGGTGCTTCATCGCCTCAAGACGCTCCCTGAGCTGCTGGTCTGCCGAGGGGATGGCGATGCGCTGCAGGGGCTGCTTAACGGCTATCTGCTCCTTCTTGCGCAGCGAAAGCACCATAGAGGTCACCTGCTGCGCCAAGTCCATACGGCTCTCCTGCTCCTTGTCTATCAGCCTCTCGTCTGCCACAGGGAAGGCAGCAAGATGCACACTGATAGTCTCGCCCTTGCCAGTGGCAGTGGTGAGGTCTCGCCAGAGGCGGTCGGCATAGAACGGGGCGATGGGTGCCATCAGGCGCGCCACGGTCTCAAGGCAGGTGTAGAGGGTCTGATAGGCGGAGCACTTGTCCTCACTCATCTTGCTGCCCCAGAAGCGCTTCTTCGAGAGGCGCACGAACCAGTTGGACACGTTGTTGATGACGAACGCCTGTATGAGCCGCCCCGCACGTGTGGGCTCGTAAGCCTCATAGCAAGCCGTCACCTCCTTTACGAGAGTGTTAAGCTCCGAGATGACCCAGCGGTCCATCTCCGCTCGCCTCTCCACTGGCACAGCCGCCTCCTCGAAGTGCCAGCCGTCAACGTTGGCGTACATAGAGAGGAAGGAGTAGGTCTGGAAGAGCTTGCCGAAGAAGGAGCGGGTCACCTCCCTCACGCCCTCGAGGTCGAACTTGAGGTTGTCCCACGGGGCGGAGTTCGTTATCATATACCAGCGCACAGCGTCTGAGCCGTGCTGCTCTATCGTGCTGAAGGGGTCGACGGCGTTGCCCAGCCGCTTCGACATCTTCATGCCGTTCTTGTCGAGCACCAGGCCGTTGGAGATGACCGCCTTGAAGGAGACCGTGTCGAACACCATCGTGGCGATGGCGTGAAGCGTGAAGAACCAGCCTCGTGTCTGGTCAACGCCCTCTGCTATGAAGTCGGCGGGGAAGACCTTGCCGCTGTCGAACGCCTCCTTGTTCTCGAAGGGATAGTGTATCTGGGCGTAGGGCATCGAGCCGCTGTCGAACCACACGTCAACGAGGTCAAGCTCACGCCTCAGCACCGCCCCGCTCTTGCCCACGAGCAGTATCTGGTCTACGAAGGGGCGGTGAAGATCTATACGGTCGTAGTTCTCCTGACTCATGTCGCCCACGACGAAGCCGCTCTCCTTAAGCGGGTTGCTCTTCATCACGCCTGCCGCCACTGCCTTCTCTATCTCGCCGTACAGCTCCTCGAGGCTGCCGACGCAAAGCTCCTCACGTGTGTCCTTATTGCGCCAGATGGGCAGCGGAGTACCCCAGTAGCGGGAGCGCGACAGGTTCCAGTCGTTCAGGTTCTCCAGCCACTTGCCGAAGCGCCCCGTCCCCGTAGACTCTGGCTTCCAACAGATAGTGTTGTTGAGCTCCATCATCCGCTTCTTGGCAGCGGTGCTGCGTATGAACCAACTGTCGAGCGGGTAGTAGAGCACAGGCTTGTCGGTGCGCCAGCAGTGGGGGTAGCTGTGCGTGAACTTCTCTATCCTGAAGGCGCTGCCCTCCTGCTTCATCTCCATGCAAATGGCAACGTTGAGGTCTGGGGTCTTAAGGAGAGCCTTCTCGTCGAGCGAGGCATACTGCGGGTCGTAGGCGTTCTTCACGAAGGCGCCCTGGTGGCGCGCGTAAGCATCCTTGTCTACGAAGCGGTCGTAGAAGCCGCCGTCCATATCCTGGGGGAGGAAGTACTTGCCCGTGAAGTCCACCATCGGGCGTGTGTCGCCAGCCTTGTCTACGATGAAGAGGGCGGGCACGCCTGCCTCCTTCGCCACCCGCGCGTCGTCAGCGCCGAACGTGGGGGCTATGTGCACGATGCCCGTGCCGTCGTCTGTGGTGACGTAATCTCCAGCTATCACCCGGAACGCCTCCTCAGTCCTGTCCTGCGGCTCTCCCTCCACCATCTCCGTGGGCTTCACCCACGGCATCAGCTGGGCGTAACGCATGCCGACGAGGTCTGAGCCCTTGTACCGGGCCACCACCGTGTACTCCTGCTCGCTCTTGAAGTAGGCGCTCAGTCTGTCCTCCGCCAGCACTGCCGTAAGAGGCTCGCCAGTGTACGGGTTCGTGGTCTGCACAGCCACGTACGTGTACCGCGCCCCGATGCAGAGGGCGGTGTTCGAGGGCAGCGTCCATGGGGTGGTGGTCCAGGCAAGGAAGACGGGCTTGCCGTTAGCGGTCATCTCCGGCTTCGCATCGAGTATCTGGAACTGGGCGGTCACCGAGGTGTCCTTAACGTCCCGATAGCAGCCCGGCTGGTTCAGCTCGTGGCTGCTCAAGCCCGTGCCCGCCGCTGGGCTGTAGGGCTGGATGGTGTAGCCCTTGTAGAGCAGCCCCTTGTCGTACAGGCGCTTAAGTAACCACCAGAGCGTCTCGATGTACTTGTTGTCGTAGGTGATGTACGGGTGCTCCATGTCCACCCAGTAGCCCATCTTGTCGCTCAGCTCCTCCCATTCCCCTGTGAACTTCATCACGTTCTCTCGGCACCTGCGGTTGTAGTCCTCTATGCTGATGCTCCGTCCGATGTCCTCCTTCGTTATGCCGAGCTCCTTCTCCACGCCCAGCTCCACGGGCAGCCCGTGCGTGTCCCAGCCTGCCTTGCGCTCCACCCGGAAGCCCTTCATCGTGCGGTAGCGGCAGAAGATGTCCTTTATGGTGCGTGCCAGTACGTGGTGGATGCCGGGGTGACCGTTGGCAGAGGGAGGACCTTCATAGAAGATGAACGAGGGGCTGCCTGCGCGCTCGCTGACGCTCTTGCGGAACAGGCCCTCGGCCGTCCACTGCCGGAGCATCTCCTTGTTCACTTGACTGAGGCTCAGGTTCGCTCGCTCTGTGAAGTTGCCTGCCATAACTTATCTGTGATTGCGCGAAGGTATATAGAATCCCTGAAACAACCCACTGACAACGTGGTTTATTAGTAGTGGCCCTTCGGGGAAGGCCTTTACACCTCTTTGGTGAAAGGGGTCTACACCTCTTTAGTCAAAGGGGTCTACACCCCTTTTGCGGAAGGCCTCTACTGACCTTTTGCGGCGAGTCTGCAGTGTCCCTTTGGGGCTGCACACAGTTAGCCGGGAGTGCCGCTTGCAGCACCACTCCCGGCTAAGGTATACTGTGTCTGCCCGAGAGACGCGCGTGGCGTCCCCCTCCGCTGCTCATTCTCTACTCAGCTGCCTCTTCCTCGCTCTCTTCGTCATAGAGGCCTATCTGCCCGTCCCACTGGAGGAAGCGGTTGCTGGGCGTCGAGAGCTTGCTCGCCCCCTCCTTGTCCTGCATGCCGGTGAGGTACGTGGGGTCGTTCCACCAGTAAGCCCTGCGCATAAGGTCGTAGTAGCGGCTGCCCTGATAAGCGAGCTCGAGCGCCTGCTCGGTCAGTATCAGCTCGTCCATCTGCTTCTGCTCCTTGGCGATGAACGTCGGGTCGGAGTAGGCGTTGTAGTACCACGTGTTGTACGCCTCCACAAAGGTCTCCACAACCTCGTCGCGCTTCTCCAGCTCTGCCTGATACTGCTGCCAGTTGGCAAGGCTGTCGGCAAAGCTCGAAAGATAGGTCTGGTACGCAGCCTCTGAGGGGCTGTGCTTCGTGGCAGCCCAGGTGTCGTAGTCCATAGCCTCCGACGTGGAGGGCTGCTTCACCGTGGCTGGCTTCTCGGGGATTGCCGCCTCGAGGGCGTACGGGTAGTCGGTGCTGTCAGGGGTGAGGGCAGGGGCATAATCAGTGTCGAGGAAGGCAAGCCCGCAGCCCCTGCTGTGTATTCCCCACATATTGGCAGTCGTCTCATATTTGTTGAGGGGGACAGGCGTGGTGGAGGCCACAAGCCCGTAGTCGTCCGTCGTCTGAGTGTAGCTCTCGGCGTAGGGCTTGAACGTGTTGGGGTTGAACTGGAAGTAGCTGATGAAGTCGCTGTCCTGCGGCGTCGGGTAGTAGGGCGACACCTCGGCAGCGATGACATTGTCGCTCAGCCCCATCACGAGTATCTGCTTGGCGAACCTCGGGTAGCCGGCGTAGTTGAGAGCCTCCGCCAGCTTGAGGTACAGCTGCGGCACGTTGTAGATGCTGATGTGCTGCGAGTTGTGCTTGTTGATTATCTGCACGTCGGTCTCCTCTATGCTGTTGCCGTAGCGCGCCGTCATTGAGGTGTAGTCCTTCTGGAAGCGCAGGTCGCCCGTGGCATACCTCTCTATCAGCTCCTCAGAGAGGCGGTCGGAGGTGATGACCGTGGTGTCGTTGTTTTCGTCATAGCCTACGTACTTCTGTGCCGCGCTCAGGTCGATGAGATACTGCGAGGGGCTGATGCTTGCCTGCGAGACATCCGTCACGTACGTCGTGTTGTAGAGGTTGCGCAGCTCGTTGTAGTAGCCGTCGGCGGCAGCCGAGTCCATAGGTATCTTCGTTATGTCCGTGCATGACTGGTCACCCCAAGTGGAAGAGATGGAGGTATACTGCGACACATTCCTAAGCATAGAAGAGGCGGTAGTGGACCCTGACAGGTCCCAGTACCAATGCTCGTTCGTGTTCACCGTCTCCTCCTTGCCGCTCAAGTCCCATACAATGTAGTCGTAGTAGCACTTGGCGGCAGACTTCGCGTCGTCCACGCTGCCCGTGACAACAGCCCTCCACAGATACAGGTCGCCCATAACTATCTGCGTCGGGAAGAAGCACAGCTTCGGGTCAATGTCCCCGCCCACGGTCTGCCAGTCGGGGTACTCCGTGGCATAGTAAGGCTGCAGGTCTTCAATGAGCTCCGTGCATAGGTCTGAAATCCCCTTCATAGGATAGGTGACCTCGCTCTCCAGCTTCGTCAATATCGGCTCAGTCACGTAAGGGACATTACCGTATGCCTTCACCAGCTGCAGGTATGTCCACGCGCGGATGCTGTGAACTTGGGCTATCTCGTTCACGAAGTACTGCTCGCCACGGCTTGCGTTGCCTGCCGTCGAGTCGGCGTTAGCGAGATAGTAGTTGCAGTTGTTTATGACAGCGTAGTAGTCACGAGGCACATTGTACGCGTTGTCATCGTCCGCCGCGAAGTCCGCAAGGTCCTTCAAGTCAGTCGTGGCGTTACTGTTCACCTTCACCAGGTCACCACGCACCTCGCCGAACAGGTTGTTCCTCACGGCTATCGCCTGAAGCTTGTTCAGAATACCCACCACAAACGTGACCGAGTCCGCCGGAGTGTTTATCGAGGGATTATACTCGGCGTAGTCGTTACCCATGTCAAGCATATCATCGCAAGAGGTTGCCAGACTGAACAACGCACCCGCCAAAGCGATGGAATAAATGTATGTCTTAAGTTTCATAGTTACTCGGATATTATAGGTTGATCTTCACACCAATATGGAAACTACGCCCTTGCGAGAGCAGACCAGCGTCGATGCCCTGATACAAGGGGCTGTTGCTCAATGAGAACTCGGGGTCTGTGCCAAGGTACTTGGTGACGGTGAACAGGTTGTTGCACTGTGCCCATACCGTGAGACCCTGAATGTAGGTGTTGCTGATCGGCAGCTTGTAGCTCAGGGTGAGGGTCTTAAGGCGCAGATAACTGCCGTCCTCTATCCAACGGTCGCTGAAGCGGCTGTTGCCCATCGGGTCGT
>JAJPZF010000174.1:4214-9568 GCA_021204545.1 Prevotellaceae bacterium | reverse complement strand
TCAGCCTTGGTCTCCTCAGCCTTGGTCTCCTCAGCCTTGGTCTCCTCGGGCTTGGCCTTGACGCGCCGCCTCTCCACCTCGTCCACGACGCCCTGCCAGTGCTCCACCCTCTTCCGCTCCTGCTTCACCGCCTCCTTGAGGCGCGCCTTCTCGGCAAGCTTCTCCTGCACCGTCCTGCCCTTTATCTTCCCCTTGGCGGCCTTCACCGCCTTCTCCAAGTCCCCTCTCGCGTCATCGAGCATACTTGCCGCTATGTCCGCCGTGTCGTCAAGGCTTCCCTCGTTGTCCTTAAGCAGCTTCTCGACGACCGACTGCGGGTCAGCCGCCTCGTAGTCGAAATTGTCTTCCTCAGGCTCTTTCTCCTCTTCCTCTTCCTCAGGCTCCTCTTCCTCCTCGCCCTCGGGCTTTTCCTCTTCCTCCTCGCCCTCGGGCTTTTCCTCTTCCTTTTCCTCGCCTTCCGTCTCCCCCGCTCGCTCTTCCTCTCCCTTCACGGGCTTCAGGTCTTCCTTCTTGCGTGCCACATACTTTATGTCGCCGTCCTCGTCCGTGTACTTTATCGTGTACTCATCCTCGTTTATCTGTGTTATCTCCCCCTCTTGCTCCTCACCGTCCAGCTCGAACGTCACCTTGTCACCCTGCCTGAGGCCCGTCTCCTCCTCGCTCTCATCCTCCGAGGCCTTCGGCTCTTCCTTGCGCCTCTTCTCCTGCAAGTCGGCAAGCTCGTTCATGCGGGCCAGGCCCGCCTGCTGCTCGATGTACGCCCTGGAGACGGCATCCACATCCCCGTCCTGGTGTCTCACCATGACCTTGGAGGTGTCCTCCACCCCGTTCGACGGGTCGACACAGGGGCCCACTATCTCTATCTCCTCCTCCTTGCCGCCGATGTCCAGCGTGTACTTGTCCCCCGGGTAGAAATCAAGCCTGCCTCCGAGGAAAGCCGCCATTTCCTTTGTGAAGTCGCCATGCGACTTCCCCCTGCGCGCGTCAATCTCCGCCTCGACGTCGCTCAGCTTGCGGGTCTCAAGCTCCCCGTCAAGGTCGGAGCGGGACACCGACGAGATTTTGCCGTCCTCGTCCGTGACGAACAGCACGTCGCCGCCAGTCTCGCCGCGGACATACACCTTGCGCCCGTCCTTGAGCCTGCCCGAGACTATCGTGCCGTCGCTTCTCCCGTCTTTCCCCGTGTGGCCGAACCCCCGCGTCCTCACTTTCTCCGCCTCCGCGGCGGCGTTTATGTTCAGATAGCCCGAGGACAAGGCGGAGTAAATCTTGGAGTAGGCCTTGGTGTATTGCTTCACAAGCGCCTCAAGCTCGCGGTCCTTGTCCCCTCCCCTCGTGTGGAGCGTGGCGGCCGCGCTGTATGGGTCTCCGTCCACGGCGGCGAGCAGGTCATCCCCGCCAAGCTCGGCGAGCCTCGTCCTCAGGAGGTTGTACTCCTCCCACGCCTGGCGTATGCCCTTCTTGTCCCCGCCGTCCGCCAGCCTCGCGCCTTCCCTCGCCCCGTCCGTCTCCTGCGCGAGAGTCTCGTTCTCGACCCTGCCGAATGTGTCCGCCACTCTCATGGCGGACTCCGACTGCCCTATCTTCCTCGCGTACTCGGAGGCGAGGAGAACAGCCTGCCTCTTCTCTTCTTTCGTGAGGTTTCCGTCGGCGAGAACCCCCTTGACGGCCTCCGACAGCTTGTCGGGGTCGAGGGCGCTGAGGCTGTTGTTGAGCGTCTCCCATGCGTCCTTATTGTTCTTCCACACGTCCTTGCCGCCCTCGTACAGGCCCGCTATCCTCTGGTCCTGCTCCTTGGCCCGCAGGACGGCCTGCCGCCCTCCCGCGGCGAACTTCAGCCCGTCCACGACGAGGAAGCCGAAGAAGCGGTCAACCAGCTGGTCCTTGTCGAGGGCGTCCTTCGGGCTTCCGCCCTCTATCAGCGTGTTCACCACGTCCGCGGCGGACATCGACAGCTGGTTGCTGAGGGAGCCCGAGAAGTGCCATCTCTCGAGAGCCTTGCTCAGTGCCGAGTTCGACATGCTCCTTATCCCCCTGACGAGACCGCCGAGCCCCATCCTCGTCGCGCCCTTGCCCAGCTCTCCCCACACGACGCTGGTAAGCCTCTGCACGTCACCGCCCGACGTGAACCCGACATAGCCCACCGTTCCCGTGAGCTCCCTCCTTAGGAGCGCCCCGGCGGGGCTCTGGCCGCCGCCCTCCCTGCCCGTTATGCGGTACGGGGTCCACTCCTCGACGGGCTTGTCAGGGTCGGGGCCGCCGCCCACGGCAGCCCTGCCGTTGACATCGCTGTACACCTCGTTCAGCATCTCGGGCGCGCCGATTGTGTTGGTGAAGGCCGCCCCCTCGACCGCGCGGCCGGCAAAGCGGTTGACGACGGCCCCCGTCTTCAGCGCCTTTCTCAGGGTCGAGGTATTAGCCCCCTGTATGAGCCTGCCCGCCACTCTGTCCACGAGGCCCCCCGCCGCCTCGCTCTTGGCGAACTGGGCGGCGTACTTCTTCATGACGTACTTCGTCAGCTTCCCCGTCAGGCTTTGCGCGACCTTCTTCTCCAGTCCCGCGCTGGGGGCTATCGCAATCTGGGCTATGAACGCGGCTGTGCCCCCCGCCACATTGCCGATTTTGTAGCCGTGGCCGAGGGTCTTGGCGTTCATCGCCTGCGTGGCGAGGTCGAGCGCCGTGGCGTCAAGCAGGGACTGCTCGGCGGCTGTCAGCGGCTCGCCCTTGTCGCGCTTGTCCAGTATGCCGTTAAGGAGCGTGCCCTCCATGGCGTCCGAAACACCGAATGTCCATTTCGTGGGGTCGAGCACCTCCTCCCCCGCGCCTACGAGTAGGCCTTTTCCCCCTATCCTGCCCCAGTCGACGCCGAAGAGGCCGCTGCCCTTGTCGACCCACCTGGCCGAGGCGTTGACATACTTGGCGTGATCGAGGTGGTGCCTGGCGGAGGCGAGGATGAGCGGCGTGTCGTCCTTGTCTCCCTCGGTGACAGCGGCGCTTTGTCCTTTCTTCTGTATCCCGCTCGCCGCCCTGAGGTTCCTGGCTACGGCGAGAAGCTGCTCTCCGACGCCGCCGCTCGCCTTCTTTATCGCCTCGTCCACCCGTTGTGACTGGTTGCCGAAGTCCTCCTCGAACGCCCGCGCCTGCTCCTCCTTCAGCTTGTTCTGCTCGTCGAGCATCTCTTGGGCTTCCTCTTGGAAGCCGCCGTTCTGTGTTTCCTGCTCTATATGCGACTTGACGCCCTCCGCCGCAGACTGTATCACGGCTTTCTTGTCCCCGTCGCTCAGCTGGCCGAACGTCACCTTGTCTCCCGAGGCCGTGGTTATTTCCGTGCTGTCAGTTATCCCTACGGCCTTGAGCGCGGCCTTTGAGGGGTTGCCGCCGCTGAGGTCCTGGTACAACGCGTTGTACGCGTTGAAGGCGGCCGTGGCGTTGTCGCTTAGCGCCTCTTTCCTCGTGACCTCGGCTATCTGCTCGTTTGTTGTCTTCTGCGCCTTCACGTCGGGGTCTCTGTTGTCCGTCTGCCTTATGGCGTACGAGGGGCCGAGGCTTGGCTTTTGCTTGGCCTGCATCTTCATTTCGTCGAGGCGTCTCGCCCAGAACGACTTGTCGTCGCCCGTCTTTTGCTGCGGCTGCCGCTGCTCGGCTGGCTGGCTCTGCTGCGCCTTGCTCTGCTGCGCCTTGCTCTGCGCCGCCTGCGTGACCATATCTTGGTAATGCTTGTCCACGGCAGAGCCGTACGTGGTCTCGAACTGGGTGTAGGTCGAGCCCATGCCGAGAGACTCAATGTCTTCAGGGGTGTACTTCTTGACAAAATTATACACCCGCTCTCTGCCCTCAGGGCTTTGCAGCAGACTGTCAAAATGCTGCTCTGTACCCAGAGACTCCTCGCTGTACCCTCTTTTTCTAAGAGTCTGGTACAATTTTTCGCTTTCCCCCATACGTATCTTTTGCCTTTACCGACTAAAATTATAAGGACTCTCCACCCGTATCTACCACTTTGGCACTTTGGTAGTTATAGTTCTGGTAGTTTTGCCCGTATTTGTACTTGGTGTTGTTTTTTTTCTGCACCTCAGTCCAGCCTATCGGGTCATCGATATTCCTTCCTTTTTTCTCGTTTTGCGACCTGGCGGCCCACACTAATTCGGCTAATTCCGTAAGCTGGTCTTTGTCGAGAGCAGAGGCGTCAAAGACAGAGTCGCTGTTGCCTTTGCTAATAATGCCGATATTGCGGGCGGCGGCGAGGACAGACTGCCTCCATCTGCTTTCATTGGTGTATTTCTCCTTATTCCCTTTCCCGTTGTACAGATACAGATAGTTGGACTCCGTCTCCTGGTTCGTCCTGTTGGCGTTGGCGGTGTTCAAAAGGCCTCTGGTCCAGTAGGCGTATGTCTGCGCTCCCTTAAGATTTCGTTCTGCGAGCTGCAGCTGTATTTCGTTCGGCAGCAGTTCTATTATTCTATTCGCCTGCGCATCCGACAGACGTCCTTCCGCCATCAGCTTGTCAGTCTCGGCCTTCATCTTGGCCAGCTCGTCAGGCAGCTTGGCGTTCGCCATCTGGTCCTGGTTGTAGTTGTGCAGCGCGTCGTTGTTGTTCTTGTTCCCCGTGTTGTCCGCTTTCCACTTGTTATTGTCGTACTCGTTCTGGAGCCTCTGGGCGTTGGCGTATGCCGTGTTCCAGTCGCTGGCCAGTCCCGAGTAGTAGTCGTGCAGCTTGGCGAGGTAGCTCTTCTGCGGGGCCCGCTCCTCGAGCTTCCACTTGGCGCTGGGCGCCCCCTGCGTGGTGGCGGCGTAGTTGGCCACGCGGCTGAGGGTGTCCATTATGCTCTTAGCCGTGTTCATCCGCTTCTCCCGCCTGTCCATCTTCCTCGCCTTCTCCTCCTCCTCCTTCGAGAGAGCGGGAGGCTGCGTGCCGTTGGCGGCGTAGAAGGGCTGCATTACGCTGTTGTCGCTTTGGTGGTCAGTGTTGGCGAGGGTGGGGGCTTGCAGCCGCACGCCGCTGTCCGAGCCTGACGAGGAGCTTCCGCCTTCCCCGCCTACCGGCGATGTGGGGAGGTCGAATTGATGTCGCGCCTTATACCTCCACTGCGCCATTGTCTGTTTGAAAAGGTCAGGGTCGGGCTGCTGCTGTGTTTGAGCGCCTCCGCCGGTAGCCTGCGGCTGCGTGCCGCCGCCGCCATTTGTGCTATCGTCGTCTGTCTGGGGTGTCTGCTGAATTTTTGACTTAATGTCTTCCGACTGCTCTTCCACTCGTTTGTTCAGGCTGTTCAGCGTGGTCTCGCTTGGGGTCGGGGCGGTGGCCTGCCCCTGCGGCCCGTCAGAAGATGCGGCTGTCGCAGGCTTTACTGGCTGGGTCA
>JAJPZF010000174.1:0-4114 GCA_021204545.1 Prevotellaceae bacterium | reverse complement strand
TTGGAGATGGCGTCGGACATCGCCTGCTGCTGGTCCGCTATCATCTGGTCGCGCTGCTGCTCGAGGCTGTCCTTCTGCGAGCGGTACTTGTCCTCTATCGTGTCCTTGCGGGCGTCAGCCTGCCGGACGATGCTGCTGGAGGCGTCCGCTATGGCCTGCGCGTTGGCCGCCTTCGTCGCGGCCTGGCTCTCCTCCGTGCCGCCCATGACGGCCGCCGTGCCCTTCGAGTCCGCGTTCTGCTGCCTGAGCATGTCCTGCGTCCTGGTCAGCATGGCCTGCGCGTCCGCCCTCTGCGTCGCGTCCTCGTTGTACCGCTGGTTGTACCAGTCCTCGTTCTCCTGCTCCCGCTTGTCGAGGAGCTCCTGCCGCTTCTTGAACGCCTTCTTCTGCCCGAAGATGTTCGCTATGCCCGTAGCCACCCCGGCGGCTCCCGACACCATGTCTCCTATTCCCGCCATATCCTTTCCGTTTT
Source organism: Prevotellaceae bacterium (assembly GCA_021204545.1). GTDB lineage: Bacteria > Bacteroidota > Bacteroidia > Bacteroidales > Bacteroidaceae > Physcousia. The sequence continues at coordinate 3,642 of JAJPZF010000174.1, read as the reverse complement.
TGTGTTCAGCTCCGCAAAAGTACGCGCCCTCGCCCGCGCGGCAGCCTTATCCGTCCACTTTCTCTCGGGGGGCGGGGGAGGGGAAAGGGGGCTTTGCCTAACTTCGCGGGCGTAACGGCAAAGGGAGAAATGGGAAGACAGCCGAACCAGTACCTCGTCAGGAGCCAGGACACGAGGACACCGAGACAGAGGGCCATCGTCGCCAGGCACGTGGCCGAGGCCATAAGGGGGGAGATAGCAGGATATTTCGGCACGCAGGCCTTCGCCGACGACCTCGCCTCCATAGAGCCCAAGGAGAGGCTCGACGTGATGATAAAGCTGCTGCACGAGGCGAGGCAGCAGCCCTCGCAGCAGCCCCTCAGCATAAGCATAGGCGGGGAGAAGGCGGGCAGGCTCGCCCGCATGGCGGCCTCGTTCGACGAGGCGCAGGTCGTCCAGGGCGGGGAATTGTCAACGGATAACCCCGCGGGGAGCGGGGAAACGGATAACTTCGCGCCTGATGATACAGGTCAAGCTGACGATTGACAAGGCGGCCGTGCTGGAGGAGGTGGCCCGCACCACCTCGTACATCGGGGCCAAGATGGCGGGCGACGAGGGCTCCTACGAGCGCATCCTCACCACCGACCAGGACGCGGGCATGCTCCAGCGCTTCTGGGACGAGAGCAAGAGCGAGTTCTGCCGCCTGGCCAAGAGGCTCATAACGGCGGAGACGGACGACGGCGGAGCGTTCACGGCCACGCTCGACCTGCCCGGCAGCTTCAGCGAGGTGCTCGTCCCCTCCATAGAGGACTCCCTCTTCTCCTACTTCGTCAACGGCGTCACGGGCAAGTGGTGCGTCTTCACGAACAAGCAGGAGGCGGGGAGCTACGTGAAGATGGCGGAGGCCCACATGGACGACGTCATGCGCAAGCTGCTGTACAAGCGCAAGCCCGTAAGGCCGACATACAAATAAGACACAGACATGGCAGAGCAAAAGAAAGAGATAACCATCACGCTCAAGGTGGCGGAGATGATTTACAACGTGATGCAGATAGCCCACAAGACGGGGCAGGCCCGCGAGGCCGACGGCAAGAAGAGCTACGAGAGCGCCTCCCTCATGCAGGCCTCCGAGGACGAGGAGGAGAGCTACGAGATAAAGAGGTCGCTGGTCGGCAACTTCGCGCAGATGAAGTCGCTCCTGGGGGAGTACCTCGAGGAGAGCAAGACCACGTCCGACAACCTCATCTACGACGAGGTCGACAACGACGGGGAGCTGGCGCTGTGCTTCAAGATGCCCAGCAACTACAACCTCGCGGGCGTCGACTCCATGGGCAAGAACGCCCACGCCTACCTTGTCTACATCACCGTCTCGGAGTGGTTCGCCATAACCAACCCCGAGGAGCAGGACACCTACACCAAGCTGGCCGCCGTCTCCCTCGAGCACCTCAAGAGGGCGTTCTACCGCAGGGAGAGGCCCACAAGGCCCACATACAGCTGATACCCGCAATACCCCCCCCCTCCCCAGGGGGCGCGGCCTTGGCGACTGGTCTTCCGAGAACACCGAAGCATGGCCCGCCCCCTTTTTTATGCCCGTTATGCGCCTTTCGGGAGGCCCGATGATAACTCACAAGGCCGGGGGGGATTGAGGCCGCCAGGGCGAAAATACGGGGCGTTTATGAGCCTTTTATCCGCCTTTTCGTTTTCGCGGCCTCGCGGAAATGACAGGGCGGCCCCTTATATTTGTCGAACCCCCCCCCCTTATATTTGTCGGAAACCCCCCTTATATTTGTCGGAAACCCCGCGACTTGCCCGCAACCCGCTCGGGGCAACTCTTTCCAAAATGGAAATGGCTCAGTGGTTGTCGCGGAAAAGGAAACAACCACCACGGGACGAAGGGCGGCCACCCTCACGGGCAGCCGCTCCCCCAAACAATAAAGAACAAAACAATGATGAAAAGCCAGTTCTCTCCTATCTCAGCTTGCCCGTGCCCCTGAGGTCGTACAGGGCCTCGAAGCCGCGGACGTTCTCCCTGAAGCCCAGCCTCACCGCCACCGCCAGGCGGAAGTACTTGTAGGGAGTGCCCTCTATGTTGTCTATGCGGTGCGTCCTCGTCGTCTCCACTATCTCCCAGTGGAAGCAGTCCAGGGAGCCGTACAGCGCCATCCCCAGCGTGTGGTTCTCCTCGAGGTCCTGCCGCATGTAGCCCCGCTGGACGAGGCTCATGACGGTCTTCATCATGTCCGCGTCGCCGAGCTTGGCGGGGCGCGTCACGAAAACCATCGGGGAGGGCTCCGCCTGCGTGTCGTACTCCGAGAGGTCGGCAAGCTCCACCTCCCCGTCCGTGTCTGTGGACTGCAGGGCGAGGGCGTCGGGGTAGGAGTTCACGCCGTCCTGAAGGTCGGTCAGCATCATGCCCCACTGCCTCGACTTGAGGCTGTAGACGTACGCCACGCCAGCCGGGGGGCTGTAGACGACCAGCCGCTGGTGCGTGTAGTCGTACTTGACGAGGCACTCCTTGATGAAGTCGAAGAACGTCTTCCCCGCCCAGGCCTCGACGCGCCCCGAGAGCTCGTCCCCGTCCATGTCGAGGAAGCGGGCGCAGAACTCGTCGAAGCGGGGCAGGTCCAGCGGGTTGAGCTGCCCGAAGTCCCCGTCTATGCTGTCCGAGAGGCACGTCACCTCCGAGCCAGTCGCGACCATCACGCCCCTGTCCGCCATGAACAGCACCTTGCTGTCCAGCTGCGTCACGGCCTGGACGTTCGTCACCACGTCACGCGCCATCGGCTGCGAGGCGGAGTACGTGCCGTCGCCCGCCACCGTGATGTTCCATATTCCCTCGTCCGTGAAGGCGTACAGCGGGAACTGCCCGAACTGCCCCTGGGAGAGCGCCCTCGCCGCGCACGAGAGGGCAAGCACCTGCCCCGAGCCCGCCGTGCAGACCATCGCGTTCTTGAAGTAGAACGGGTCGGAGGCCTCCGAGACGTATATCTTGTTGCGCATAGGCTCGTACTCGCTGTACTGCGTGTCGTCCCACTCCGTCTGCGCCGTGCCGGGCAGGGCGTAGCCCGCGGACGACACCGCCGCGTCGGGTCCGTAGAAGAAGTACGAGCCGTTGAGGAAGTCGTGCGGCGTGAGGTCGACGAGGCGGTACGTGTTGTCGCCGCACTTGAGCAGCAGCCTCGTCGCCCTCGAGTCGGGGTAGAAGAACCACGGGAAGCCGGGGTAGGAGAGGTTGTCCGTCACCGTCACGCCCTTCAGCCCGTCGTCCGTCTTCACGTACACGAGGGCCTGCGTGACCTTGGCGGCACTGTCCGACAAGTGGTAGAGCCCGTTCTGCCGCCTCGGTATCGTTATGCCGGGCAGCTTCTTCTCGCCCCCGAAGATGTGCAGGCGGTTGTTGTAGGCGAAGAGCGACTGCCCCCTGTATCCCCCGTTGGAGACCTCGTCCTCGCCGAGCGTCTCCCTTGTCTCCAGCGAGTTGAGCGTGCCCCTCTCTATCTCGAGGGAGAAGAAGGGGCTGTTGGAAAGCCTGACGCTCTCGCTGCCGCTCTTGTCCAGTTCCTCCTGGCAGAACCAGCGGAAGTCTATCGAGGCTATCTTGTAGAAGTTGGCGGAAGAGAGCAGCTCCTTCTGTATCTCGCCCGCCGACCTCTCGTTAACGCT
>JAJPZF010000015.1 GCA_021204545.1 Prevotellaceae bacterium | reverse complement strand
CCCAACAGCAAGGCTAAGCATCTCGTAGAGATGGCTCGAATGCTGCTTAAGGACTTCGGGGGCGAAGTGCCTGCCACGGGGGAGGAGCTGGAGCGGCTGCCGGGCGTGGGAAGGAAGACTGCCAACGTCATTCAGGCGGTCATCTTCAAGAAGGCGAGGATGCCTGTCGACACGCACGTCTTCCGAGTTAGCCACCGCATTGGGCTTGTGCCTAAGAGCTGCGCCACTCCCCTGAGCGTGGAGCGGGAGCTAACACGCAACATCCCCGACGAGCTTATCCCGACGGCGCACCACTGGCTTATCCTGCACGGGCGGTACGTATGCACAGCCCGCAACCCCAAGTGTGAGGGCTGCGGGCTGCTGGGTATCTGCAAGAGGAAGCTCTAAGCCCCTACTTCACAATCTTCTTTCCGTTCTCGATGTAGACGCCTCCCTTCACGGGCTTCGTTATGCGTCTGCCCGAGAGGTCGTAGGTGCCCTCGGTGTACCTTCCGCTGTGCGTCTTAGGAGCAGCCCAGACATCCTCCACGTCAGTGCCTCCCTCGCCCACGGTGAAGTCGGTGACGCGGTTAGCCATCGTGTTGAGGGCGCTCACGTCGCTTCTCGAGAGCTCACGGTTGTATATCATAAGGTCGTCGAAGCAAGCGTCGGCAGAGCCGTAGGTTGACGTGCCGTTGCCGAGGTAGAAGTACCTGAGGCTCTGCACGGAGCTGACGAGCTCCTCGTAAGGCAAGTTCCTGAGTGCGGTGGAGCTGCCGCTGCTCTGGTCTATGGTGAGGGTCTTCTTCGTGCCGTTGATGTAGAGGGAGACGTAGTTGCTTGCTCCCACGGTCACTGTGACGAGCGTCCACTCTCCCACAGGGATGTCGGTGTAGGTCTTGTCAGGGTAGTTAATGTCGAACGAGTTGTCGCCCTGGTCGGTGTAGCCGAGGTACGTGTTGCCAGTGAGGAAGAAGCGCGCGCTGCTTGAGCTCGAGGCGGTGGTGGTGTTGAAGAAGCCCCAGAGGGCGTCCCAGAGGTCTTCCGTGTTAGGCTTAACCCAGAGTGAGACGGTGAAGCCGTCGATGTCCTGGTCCTTGAGGGGGTTAGGCACACGCACGTAGCTGTTGTTGCCGCTTGCGCCGTACTCAGTGTGCGCCACCTGCCCGAACCTGTCCCAGTCGCTCTCGAGTGTGGCGGCAGTGCCAGAGGAGAACGCCCCGTAGGTAGCCCTGTCATAGTCCGTCTCCGTGTCGGGCTTGTACTGGTTGTAGGTAGGCTTCTCGTCGAAGTTGTAGTAAGCCACAAGCCCTGTGAGGTAGTCGCCCGAGGGTGTTGTCGCCTTCGAGGCTTTCACGTCGTAAGCCTCCTGCCAGAAGTAGTCGCCGCACTCCAGCTTAACCGTCATCGTCACGTCCGTGGCAGTGTCGGCTGGGTTATACTTGCCTGTCTCGTTGATGATGTCAGGCTCAGAGCTTGTCCAGGTGAGGGTGGTGTTGTTGTCCGTGTCGAACATCAGGGAGACGTTGCTGGAGACGGTCTGCCCGTCCTTCAGGTTAATCGTGTTGTTGGCGTAGTTCCAGGCTATGGCGCTCTGAGGCTCCAGCTTATAGCCCCAGAAAGGCACGCCGCTGCTTGCCACGGAGGTGAAGGAGACAGCCTTGAGGGAGGTCTCCTTAAGGTTGTCAGTGGTAGCCCCGTTGATGCTCTGCTCGCACCACACGCCGTAGTACGTCGTGCCGCTCACCTTTATCCACATATAGTCCGTTCCCTCGGTTATGCCCCACGTGCCGGTAAGCTCGCCCGTCACTGTGCCGTCTGCCGAGAGGTTGACGAGCGAGGGTACTATCTCCTCGTAGTTCAGGTAGTCAAGCCCGAAGGGGTGGATAAGCACCTCGTAGTCTCCCGCAAGCTCGTCCGTCGTCCACGTCTGCGAGGAGGCTATCGTCTCGTCGGTCTCCGTCTCGCCTTGGTAGATGAAGGGGGAGCAGACGAGCCAGTCTTTCTGGTTGAGGAAGAGCTGGTGCACACGCACCTGATGCCCTTCCGTGCCGTCGTTGAACTTGGTGTGATATACGAGGAACGTGCGCCCCTGGTCATCAGCGCAGGCGGAGTTATGTCCTTGCGCCCTTTCGCCCACGTCCTGTATGCCGCCCCACTCGTTGTACGCTCCCACGAGGCGCATGCCGTGCTCAGCGTCCGAGGACGTGCCATCGTAGTTGAGCACATAGGCGGTGTAGGTCGCCTCGTTGCCTAAGGCGTCGGTGTAGGGGCCGTCAGGGCTCGTGCTGCGGAACACTCGCATGTCGTAGCCCCCGTCGGGAGCGTAGCCGCCGTAGCTCATGAAGAGGTAGTAGTACTTGCCGATGTGCTGCACGTAGCTTCCCTCTCCGCTCACGTAGTAGCCGCCGGCTATCTTCTTGCCGAAGTAGGGGTCGCTCGTGCAGCTTGCGCCTTTCGTGTCGAAGTCGCTCTCGTACGTGTAGGTATAGTCCCTCAGACCCGTCTCCTTGTCCAGCTTCAGCATGAAGATGCCGCCGCTCCAGCTGCCGTAGGTCATCCACAGCTCTCCCTCCTCGTCGTAGAAGACGCAGGGGTCTATGCAGTTAGGCCAGTAAGTGCCGTTGGCACTCTGCAAGTAGCGTGAGGGCGTGGCGGTGAGTGTCTCGCCGAGGGCTATGTCGAGGTCAGTGTCGGCGTAGGTGGGAGCTTCCACGCCGTTGTAGGTCTGCCCGTCGAAGCCTCCCATCACTATGGGCGCCTGGTAGGTGAAGCCCGAGGTGGGGCTGTCGGAGGTGAGCAGGATGATGATGCTCGACCAGTTGTCGCCGTTGAGGCTCAGGTACATGCACCACTTCTGCATCTCGTCGTTCCAGATGATGTCGGGAGCCCACATGTCGCCGCTCAGCCACGTGTTGGGGTCGTCGGAGTAGCGGCAGCAGTAGGCTGCCGCGTCGAAGTTGGGCATTGTGACCATAGAGCCGTCCCTGCCCTTCACTTGGGTCACCTGCTGCGTGTTGAAGGCGCTGGCGTAGGTGCAGGCAGTGCCGCTCGTAGCCCCTTGTTCGGAGAGCTTGCGGAAGGTGGAGCTGCCGGCGGTGAGGGAGGTGAACGAGACGAGGTCCTGGCTTCTGGCTACGCCCAGGTGCGAGCCCCAGATGTAGAACATGCCGTCCTGGTAGACCACCGACGGGTCGTGTATGCTTATCGTCGTTGGCGTTGTGGTGGTGTAGAGCGCGGAGAGCTCGGATGTCTCTATCTGCGTCTGCGCCCTGAGGCCTGTTGCTAAGGGGAGCAGCAGGAGGAGAAGTAGGGTTTTCTTCATGGCTTATAAGTGTTTCAGTTATCGTTCCGCCTGCAAACTTAGGGAATTCCTACGTTAAATGCAAGCGATGGCCAGGTTTAGGTGTCGCGGAGGGTCACGGCGAGTCGCCGCAGTCGGTCCGACGGAGCGATTCCAGTCGGTCCGACGGAGCGATTCCAGTCGGTCCGACGGAGCGGGCGCGGCGGGTAGCCTTGGGGCATGACGAGAGAGGGCTGCCCCTCGCCTTGGCGCCGGGCAGCCCTCCGTTGGGTTGTCTGTCGGGTCAGTCCAGGTATTCCGTCGGGTCGTCGATGCCGGCGTCCCTCAGAGCCTCTCGCCTCTCCCGGCACGTGCCGCACCTGCCGCAGTGCCTGTCGAGGCCCTTGTAGCAGCTCCAGGTCAGGGCGTAGTCCACTCCCAGCTCCTTTCCGCGCCGGGCTATGTCGGTCTTCGTCAGGCGGGTATAGGGGGCGTCGAGGCGAAGCCTCTCCCACGTGCCCTCCTGCATGGCCTTGTCCATCGCCTCGACGAACGAGGGGCGGCAGTCGGGGTAGACGGTGTGGTCGCCCGAGTGGTTGGCCATCATCACCCTTCGCAGGCCCCTGCTCTCTGCTATGCCGCAGGCGATGCTGAGCATTATGCCGTTGCGGAAGGGTACTACGGTGCTCTTCATGCTCTGCTCGTCGTACCTGCCCTCCGGGATGGCTTCCGCCCCGCTGAGGAGGGACGACTGGAAGAGCTGGGGTACGAAGGGAAGGGAGACAAGGATGTGCTCTATCTGGAGCTTCTCGCAGTTGAGGCGGGCGCAGCGTGTCTCCTGCCGCCCGTGGTTAGCCCCGTAGTCGAACGTCAGGGCGAGGGCTATCTCCTCGCGGCGCTCGTGCAAGAGTGTCACGGAGTCCATGCCTCCCGAGAGAATGAGCAGGGCGTCCCTCATGTCAGAAGACTATCTTCTTGCCTCCCTTGATGTAGACGCCTCTCTGCGGGCGCGTCACCTGACGGCCCGAGAGGTCGTAGACGCGGTCGTCCGCCTGCCTGTCCGCCTTCGGTGAGCCGATGGAGGTCTGGAGTGTGTTGGTGTACATACGAGCCCAGTCGAAGCGGGTCTCGTAGGTGAACGAGGAGTCGTAGTTCGATGCCCAAGAGCCGTCGCCAACGCTCTGGTTGAGGATGAGGTAGAACTCCTTGTCGAAGGGCCACTGCCCTTGCTCGAGGTCGCTCTCCGAGGTGCTCTTGGCGTAGGAGAAGACCTTCGTGCCGTCCACGTACCAAGTGAGGAGACCCGGCTCCTTCAAGAGCCCGTACGTGTGCCACTCCCCGTCCATGTTGTACGTCTCGTTGGTTGTCTTGTTGGGGTTAGTGCTGTTGCCCAGCGTGTTGCCCCAGTAGGAGTGTATGGTGTGGTAGGCGGTGTTGTTGGTGTTGATGCTCTCCCAGATGTCTATCTCGCCGCACGTAGGCCAGCCGTCGCTCTGGTCCATTGGCATCATCCAGATGGCGGGGAAGTTGCCTGTGTGCGGCTTCGTTATCGCCCTCACCTCAACGTAGCCGTACAGCAGGCCGAAGCTGTTGGAGGTCTGCTTGGCTCCCGTGAGCATGGCAGCGTCGTCGGTCGTGAGGTCGTCGTTGGCTATGGCGCGGCACACGAGCGAGCCGTCCTCAAGGTAAGCCACACGCAGGTCGGTGCTAATGAAGCGATTCCAGGTGGCGTTCGCCCTCGACCTTGTGGTCCACAGGGTGTCGTTGATCTCGTCGCCGTCGAACTCGTCGATGAAGGAAGGCTCGAAGTCGGTGTCCCAGCTGGTGAGCTCGAAGTCGGCAGTAACGATGACCGTGCCGTAGACAGAGTCCGCCGCCACGCTTATGTTCCCCGTGTCATCAGCCACGTCCACGTCGAACTCGCTCCACTGCGGTATGCCGTCCGGGGAGAGCTGCTCCCCGTCGAGGTTGTAGCCTCGGCGCACCGTCGCCTTACCGCAGGTGTAGCCGTCGACGAGGGGCTGTGCCGTCAGCCCGAGGAAGTGCACGGGCAGCACCGTCTCAGGCACGCCCGTGGTGTAGCTCCTCTCCGAGGTCTGGAACGTCTGCCTGCCTATGAGCCTGCCGTTGAGGGAGTTCACCTTCACGTCGCACGTCTCGGGGCAGACGTTCAGCAGGAACTCAAGCTGGTAAGGGTCGGTGTCGAGCACTGCCTTGTATATGCCCCCCTCGATGTCGTCGGGCAGAGAGCCGTCGAAGAGCTCGGTCACAAGGCTGAAGCGCCCGTCGCGGTTAGTGTCTATGTACAGGTTGCCCTCCAAGGTGCTCTGCAACTCGTCGCCCGTCATCACTGCCACGACCTGCCCATCCTCCTGGAAGTCCTGAAGCGAGTGGGAGGCTTCCACCTCGAAGGTCTTCGCCCTGTCGTTGGTGCCTGTGAGGGTCACCTCGGTGAGCGTGGGGTTGTCCACCTCGTCGTCGTGCAGCACAAGGTAGGACTCCGACACCATGTCTCCCACAAGGCTCACGCTGCCGTAGCGGAATATCTCGGCGGGAAGCACAAGCTCGTCGCCGTCGTCTCCCGTGAACTGGCGGGAGGAGTAGTACGTCTCGAACCACTTGGGGTTGTCCACCACGAGGCTGTCCCCCTCGAGGTCGTAGCCGTACCTCACTGTCACGCCTGAGCAGATGAAGCCGTCAGCGGGAACAAGCTTCACGGTCAGCGGCGTGTTGTAGTCAACCTTGTAGTCGAGCAGCGTTGAGCCGTCGGCTGCCGTTATCTCCCCGTTGAGCTGGCTCTGCGAGACGCTCACCTGCGAGGGATGCACGTTAAGCAGCACGTCGACGACAGCCCCGCCGTTGTCGTCCGCTATATGATTGCCATTGTCAACCTTACCCGCAGGGTCAATGCTGTTCCAGTCCACCTTATAGCGCATACGGTAAAGCCCACCCTCAGTGTTCACTGGCACGGTGAACGAAGGCAGATTGCTGCCCGCATTATCACCTATACGGTCACCGCTGCCCACATTAGTCCCATCGCTATTGTACCAAGTGCCGCTGATCTGATAGCCGTCGTAGGAGACCAAGTCCGAGCCGTCTACTATAGTGCCGTTGTCATTAACCTCGGCGGAGAACTCACCGTCCTGCCCCCAGTCCGTGTAGACGTAGGCGTCCATGGAACGCCCATGGTAAGAGAACGCAGGCGTCAGCTTCTCCCCAGCCATAGCGTTGAAGATGACTGGCTTGGTGGTGCCGTTGTTGTATATCATGCTCTCCAGCCCGCTGTACGTCTGCGTGTCGTCCTCTCCACCGCTGAGCGAGATGCTATTAAGGTATCTGTCAGTGCGTGTCACCTCAGTGGAGGCGTCGAAGTTTATCTCATAGTAGACGGTCTCGAAGCGGGTGTAGGAGTGGTTGTTCACCATTATCTCGTCGATGTAGCAGGCGAAGTCCTCGTCGAGGGAGGAGCGGTCAGTCACGTCGGGGCAGACGACGAGCGAGTAGATGTCTATGCCGTCCTTCGACTCGTCCTCGTAGCTGAAGCCCTTGATGGCGAACACGGCGTCGTACCAGCCGTTAATGCCTGCGTTCGTTGAGGTGAGGCTCCACGTCTGCTCCACGTCCTCACTCTGCCCCGCCCTCTCGGAGCGCTTGCCGAGGGTGATGAGCATAGCCCGCCCGTCGTTCTTCGGGCGGTGTATGAGCACGTGCACGTAGCGCTCGTTCTTGGTGAGGCGGAACGTCTCGTTGAGGTCCACCCTCACGCCCATCAGGTTGCTGCCGTAGCGGCTGCGCTGGAAGCCCACTATCTTCGAGGTGGAGTTCTTCTCCTCGTCCGTGTAGCAGTTGTCAATGACCTGGGCGTTGCCCTCGAGCTCTCCAGTCATGAAGGGACTCTCGGCCCACGAGTCGTAGATGCTCACCTTCTTGTAGTCGTTGTTCTCGAATGATATTGTCTGCGCCTTCAGCGTGGCTGTCGCCAGCGACAGAGCGCATATTGTGAATAGTGTCGTTCTCATTGCTTAATACACGCTAAGGTTAGACAATACCGGACAGCCTCTCGCGTCCGTGATGTTCACTCTCAGGTATTTGGCCTTGTAGCCGTCGCCGTAGCTGGAGGAGGTGGAGCCGTTGAGCGGGATGATGCGCTTGTAGCCTATGGTGGTCTGCGTCACGGCGGAGGCCATGGTGGTCCAGTTCTCCCCGTCGGAGCTTATTTGCACGTTGAAGCCCTTCACCCTTTGCCCCAGGCGTATGTACTCCTGCATAAGGACGTAGCGCAGTGTCTGCTCCTCGTCCCACTTCAGGGTGATGGTAGCCTCCGTCGTGCCGTCCTTGGCCGCCCAGTAGGTGGCAGTGTCTCCGTCGAGCATGTTCTTTGCCTCGTAGCTCTTGCTCTTGCCTGCCGCGCGTGTCTCGCTCGCCTCAATGGAGGCTGTCTTGGCAAGGTTAGCGTCGTCGCCGAGGCGGTTGGTGAGCAGCGTGCCCAGCTCCGAGAGCACGTTGACGGTGGCCTCGGGCAGCGAGCCGCTCTTGTCGGGGGCGCAGTTGAGGATGAGCGTGGAGTTCCTGCCCACGGTCTCAAGGTACATCTGGAAAAGCGTCTCGGCGCTCTTCACCGACTCGCCGCTGTGCCAGAACCAGCCCGAGTCGCTTATCTTGGCGTCGCTCTCGCCCGCCTGCCATATCCAGCCGTTCTCGGCTCCCGTCTGCCCCGCGGAGACTCCGCGGTCCACCATCGCCCAGTTCGTCTCACCCGCGTAGCCTTGCTCGTTGCCTATCCACCGGGCCTCGCCTCCCTGCCCCCACAGCACGCAGTTGGGGCATATCTTGTGGATGGAGTCACGGAGATTGGGCACGTCGTAATAGACGCTCTGGTCGATGGTGATGGTGGTGTTCTTGCCGCCGTAGTAGCCGTCGCCGCCGTTGGCTCCGTCGAACCACATCTCGAACTGGTCGCTGCCGTACTCCGCAAGCTCCATGCACTGCTTGAGGAACACGTCGGTCACGTAGTTGTCCTCGCCGTAATACTCAGAGTTCCTGTCCCAGGGGCTAACGTAGAAGCCGTACTTCATGCCGAGCTTCTGCGCCGCCTCGCCGAAGTCCTTGGGGATGTTAGTCTGCTTACCGTAGTCGTTGCCTGCGTTGGTCACGCAGTGGGAGGTGGTCTCGGTGGGCCAGAGGCAGAAGCCGTCGTGGTGCTTCACCACGGCTATGCCGCCCTTCATCCCAGCCGCCTTCACTGAGGTCAGCCATTGCTCGGGGTTGGGGGCTGCCGTCGGGGCGAAGGTGCTTTCCGCCTCGTTTCCGTAGCCCCACTCGAGGTTTGTGTAAGTGTTCATGCCATAGTGGAAGAAGGCGTAGAACTCCGTCTCGTTCCACAGCACCTGCCTGTTCGTAGGCACGGGGTGCACGGGCAGGGGCTTGTTGTCCTCGTCTGTCAGCGTCTGGCTCACAAGGCTGAGCTGAGCCCGCCCCGTAGCAGCCACACACAGGAAGGCAACTGTAAGCGTCAGTTTACTTCTCATAGTGGTTCTCTTTGTCTTAGGGTTATTAATATGTGTTTTCTTCTCAGTAAGCTCCCACAAAGATAGTGCTTTTCAGCTTACTTGCAAGCAAAAGGGCATAAAAAAAAAAGAAGGTTGTCTCACGACAACCAATCTTCATTAACCTTAAATCTAATACCATGAAAAACACAATGCAAAGGTACGACGGTTTTGGTTTCCTGCAAGTGTTTGCCCGGTTTTTATTCGGGGATCTGCGTTTTTATTGATTTATGTCAAGGAGGAGGCGCTTCGGAGGGGGCGGGACGCTGTATGACCTCCGCCGGGACGATGCCGAACGCCTCGCTATGTCTTCGCCCACGACCGCGGCATTATTTCCTCTCAGACGCGGCATCATTTCCTCTCGTCCTCTCGGACGCGCCGTTCGCAACTAATAGCCCCAACGGGGCTACACATGGTAGCCTGGGGTCGAGCGTAGCGACACCCCCGTATAACGATGCCAGCGTTCCTATTACAACCCCGAAGGGGTTGAAGAGGGATAGCCGTGGGTTGCAACCCATGGTTGGGTTGCTCATACCTGCCACGAGCAATCTGATTGGAGGTTTCCAACTTTCCACACCTATGTATATAGGTGTGGAATGGAAACTGGAAACCTCCCTTTACTGATATATATGAGAGAATTATCAGGAAAGTATATCTGTATGTCTCCCTGTGGCTCTCGACGGGGCAGACAAAAGGAGAGGTTGGACAGATGGACATCCATTATGCGCATAGGGAATGTCCAAGTGTCCAAGTGGCAAACTCTCTCCCTGTGGCTCTCTCGACGGGGCAGCCGCAGGGGGAAGTATGACACTATGACATCTTATATATATAAGATGTCAGTCATTGTGTCATACTTCCCTTTACTGATATCCATGAGAGAATTATCAGGTAAGAATGACTATATGTCTCCCTGTGGCTCTCTCGACGGGGCAGCCACAAGGAGAAGTATGACACTCTGACATCCATTATGCGCATAGGGTATGTCAGAGTGTCAGAGTCGCAAACTCTCC
>JAJPZF010000244.1 GCA_021204545.1 Prevotellaceae bacterium | reverse complement strand
TGGGTTGTACCTGGCCTGCGGCGACCTCCCAGTCGCTCGGAAAAGCAAGCAAGCTGGCATTCTGCGATCTCGCTTCGCGAGATATTCGTGGCCCTTTGGAGAGCTTGCCAGCTCTCGGCGCTCGGAAAAGCAAGCAAGCTTGCTTTGTCTCTCGCTCATGGTCGATTGCTTTGTCTCTCGCTTAAGGTAGGTTCGGCACAATATCGGACAACGTCCGATACCGGGGGTGTCGCTACGCTCAACGCTCGTGCAAACGAGAGCAAACGAACTTGTTCGACCAGAAGAACGGAGTTCTTCCCGAAGGAAAATCTTTGCTCGCGTAAGCGAGTGCAGCCGAGCCTCGCTGAAGGCCACCCCCGGCTACGATTGTTGTGCCCCTTCGGGGCTTGCCTTAGCCGCCTGCAAGCCATCCATCCCTTTGGGGTTCGCTACGCCCTCCTCGCCCTTGCCTTAGTCCAATATCCAGTGCCTTAGCCTCTTAGGTGGCTTAGGCGTCGATGTTGGCGAAGGTGGCGTTCTGCTCTATGAACTCGCGGCGCGGAGCCACGTCCTCGCCCATGAGCATGGAGAAGACATAGTCGGCTCCCGCCACGTCGTCGATGGTCACCTGCTTCAGGAGGCGTGTCTCCGGGTTCATCGTCGTCTCCCAGAGCTGCTGTGGGTTCATCTCGCCCAGGCCTTTGTAGCGTTGTGTGTGTATGCCTTCCTCGCGGCCGTTGTTGTACTTCTGCTGGAAGCGCAGGCGGTCGGTCTCGGTGTAGCAGTATTCCTCCACCTTGCCGATGCTGCACTTGTAGAGTGGCGGTGTCGCGATGTATAGGTGTCCCTTCTGTATGAGCTCGGGCATGTAGCGGAAGAAGAGTGTCATGAGCAGGGTGTCGATGTGCGAGCCGTCGACGTCGGCGTCGGTCATGATGATGACCTTGTGGTAGCGCAGCTTGTCGTAGTTTGCCTCCTTGCTGTCCTCGCCCAGGCCGAAGCGCACGTCGAGGGCGCGGATTATGTTGTTCACCTCCTCGTGCTCGAAGGCTTTGTGCCACATCACGCGCTCCACGTTGAATATCTTGCCTCTTATGGGCAGGATGGCTTGGAAGTGGCGGTTGCGCCCTTGCTTGGCGGAGCCTCCCGCCGAGTCGCCCTCCACGATGAAGAGCTCGCCGTTGTAGGGGTCTTTGTCAGAGCAGTCGGCAAGCTTGCCGGGCAGCCCCGCCCCGCTCATGGGGCTCTTGCGCTGCACGTTCTCCCTTGCCTTGCGGGCGGCGGTGCGCGCTGTGGCGGCGAGCAGCACCTTGTCGACGATGAGCTTGGCCTCCTGCGGGTGTTCCTCGAGGTAGTTGCCAAGAGCCTCGCTCACGGCGGCCTGCACGTAGCCGGCCACCTCGCTGTTGCCGAGCTTTGTCTTCGTCTGTCCCTCGAACTGCGGCTCTGCCACCTTGACGCTTATCACGGCTGTCAGCCCCTCGCGGAAGTCCTCGCCGCTTATCTCCACGTGGTTCTTCGCCAGCTTCTCCAGCTCCTTCTGGTGCTGTTGCTCGGCGTAGCTCTTCAGGGTGCGTGTCAGTGCTATGCGGAAGCCCGTGACGTGTGTCCCTCCCTCTATCGTGTTGATGTTGTTGACGTAGGAGTGCAGGTTCTCGCTGTAGCCCGTGTTGTACATTATCGCGACCTCTATGGGCGTGTCCTGCTTGTTGGTGTTAAGGTAGATTATCTCGCCTATGAGCGGTGTGCGCGAGGAGTCGATGAAGCGCACGAAGTCCTTCAGGCCGCCATCGCTGTAGAACTTCTCCACCCTCTCTCCCTCGATGCCCGAGAGGGCGTTGATGTCAAGGCGCTTGTCGGTCAGCGTTATGGTGACGCCCGCGTTGAGGTAGGCAAGCTCGCGCATTCTTGTGGCGAGGATGTCGTACTTGTATGTGGTGGTGGTGAAGATGCTCTTGTCGGGCCAGAACTGCTGGCACGTGCCTCGCTCCGCGGTCTCGCCCACCACCTCCACGCCTGTCACGGGCTTGCCCTTGCTGTATTCCTGGCGGTATATCTTGCCGTCGCGGCACACCTCCGACACCATCCTCGCGGAGAGGGCGTTGACGCACGACACTCCCACGCCGTGCAGGCCGCCGCTCACCTTGTAGCTGCCCTTGTCGAACTTGCCTCCGGCGTGCAGCACGGTCATCACCACCTCGAGGGCGCTCTTGTGCTCTTTCTCGTGCATGTCAACGGGGATGCCGCGCCCGTTGTCGCGCACCGTTATGCTGTTGTCCGCGTTGATTGTCACCTCGATGTGGGTGCAGAAGCCGGCGAGAGCCTCGTCGATGGAGTTGTCCACCGTCTCGTACACCAGGTGGTGCAGACCCTTCTCGCTTATGTCCCCTATGTACATCGCCGGGCGCTTGCGCACTGCCTCCAGTCCCTCAAGCACCTGTATGTTGGACGCCGAATAGCTCTCCTGCGGGTTCTTCTCAATGTCTTCCATAATTTTCTGCGTTGACAGGCAGCTCAGGGCCGCCGTTCTCCCTATCTTTTTGCGCGCACAAAGTTAGTCATAACAAGCCAATCAAGCAAGGGAAACTGGCGATTTCGGCTACCCCTTAAACACATAAAGCGACACTTCCTGTGGGTGCCGCTTATAGCTTGGAGAGAGGGCTTGGGGCTCTTAGGCCAGCTTGCTGATGTAGCGGGCGAGCTTCGACTTCAGGTTGGCCGCCTTGTTCCTGTGGATGATGTTGCGCTTCGCAAGCTTATCGAGAGCCTTCTGCACCTTCGGATAGAAGGCGGTAGCCTCTGCCTTGTCGGTCATGGAGCGCAGCTTTCTCACTGCCGACCTCATCGACCTGGCATAGTAACGGTTGTGCAGTCTTCTCTTCTCCGACTGGCGGAAACGCTTTAACGCTGATTTGTGGTTTGCCATCTTTTATCTTTAAGTATGTCGGTTCTTTCTCTTTGTAGTCCATAGGAGAGTCGAACTCCTCTTTAGAGAATGAAAATCTCTCGTCCTAACCGATAGACGAATGGACCCTGCCGCTACAGCGCGCCGCCCACCCCCTCTCTGCAAGGACGGGGCCGCGAAATGCGGGTGCAAAGGTAAGTCTTTCCTGGCAAAACGCCAAAGCAAAGCCGCACTTTATTGCCTTAAATGCGTATCTTCGCAGCTGTTATGCTGGAGAAGACAAGGGGAGTTGTCGTGCACACCGTGCGCTACGGTGACGCGAGCGTCATCTCGGATGTCTACACAGAGGCTTTCGGGATGCTTGGCTTCATCGTCAAGGCGGAGAGGATGCGCAGGTCGGTGGCGCGCAGCCTTCTGCTCTCGCCTCTGGCCATCCTTGACATAGACTTCGACTACCGCGAGGGCAAGAGCCTGCAAAGGGCGAGGGAGGTGCGCCTCTCTGAGCCTTACCGCTCGCTTCCCTATGAGCCGCTGAAGCTCACGCTGGCCCTCTTCCTCTCAGAGTTCCTCCATCACGCGCTCAGGAACGAGCAGGCTAACACTGCCCTCTTCCGCTTCCTTGTCGGCTCGCTGCTGTGGCTTGACAACAGGGAAAGGGACTTCGCCAACTTCCACTTCACCTTCCTGCTCCGCCTCTCGCGCTACCTCGGCTTCCTGCCCAGCGAGCAGGAGGTGCTGCCCTTGCTTAAGGCGGGCGAGAGGCAAGCCCTGCCCTACGTCCTGAGGATGGACTTCGGCTCGATGCACCTGTTCCGCCTCACCCGCGAGCAGCGCGCGCGCCTCCTTCAGGTGGCTTGCGACTATTACCGTCTGCATCTGCCCTCCTTCCCCGAGCTGAGGTCGATGGACGTGCTGCGCGAGGTGCTTGACTGAGAGCGGCGTTTCGGGCATAGCTCTTCTGCCTGCCGCCGCGCTCACTCCGTGCTTCTCGGGTTGAGCAGGAAGTCGTAGATGCTTATGGTGCGTATCCCGTGCTCGTCGCTCCACGGCTTCGTGTGCTCGCCCACCACGAGCAGCTTGCGGTAGGAGTCGCCTATGAGGCGCAGCGGGCGCTTCTCTTGCTCCACCTTTTCCCCGTCAGGCAGCCGCCGGGCAGACTGTATGTATATGCGGTCGCTCCCCTTGTTGCACACGAAGTCCACCTCCAGCGTGACGCGTTGCTGTACGCCCTCGCTGTTCCTTGTCCTGTGAAAGATGTTGCCGGCGTCCACCATCCACCCGCGCATCCTCATCTCGTTGTATATGATGTTCTCCATCAGGTGCGACGGCTCCACCTGCCGGAACGAGAGGATGGCATTCCTGAGCCCGACGTCCTGGTAGTAGCATTTGTACAGCATCCCTATGTATTTGCGCCCCTTGATGTCGAACCTTCCCGCCTTCTCCACAAGGAAAGCCTCCTGCATGTACGAGATGTAAGCGGACACAGTCTTGTCGGTGATGCCTAAGGACTTGCTCTTCGAGCGGAAGGTGTTGGCTATATTCAGGGCATTCACCAGAGCTCCTACGCTCGAGGCAAGCGTCTCGGACAGCTCCTCAAACTCGGGCTTCAGGCTGATCTCGTTCCTCTCGTATATGTCACGCAAATAGACGGTGCGATAGAGGTGGCACAGGAAGTCCGCCTTCTTCTCGTCCCCTTCCTGAGTGAGCAGCTGGGGAAGCCCGCCGTACATCAAGTACTCAGAGAGGCCATCCTCCTTCGGCCCTCCGTATGCCGACATATACTCCCCGAACGACAGAGGCCAGACGTGTATCTCGTCGCCCCTTTACAATCTGAGGCATAGGGCCGTGGGAATCACGCCTAATAACTGCGGGTGTTCGCAAGGAAAATGTGTCAGATGATGCCTTGCTCCCTCATCTGCCTTGCCGCCAGCTCCAGCTCGGCGTACCAGTCTTCCCCGAAGCGTCGCGTGAGCGGCTCTCTCAGGAACTGGTAGACGCGTATGCCCCTTTGCTTGCCCAGCGAGCGGGCTGCCTGGCAGATGTCCCAGCGGTGGTAGCTCAGCGTCACGTACGAGCCTATGCGCCTCTCCCTGATGGGGTAGAGGTGGCAGCTGATGGGGCGTGGGCTGAGCAGGCAGCCTTCCTGTCCGCGGAACACGCAGTTGCCGCCGCGTATGATGCTTGTCACAAGCTCTCCCTCGGGGTCGGGGTAAGCCACGCCCCTAAGGTCTATCTCCGCCTGTGCCGCCGCGCTCAGGCGTTGCCACAAGCCCTCGAGGCTGTTTTCTATGCGGGCTATCTCCTCAGGGGTTACGGGAGCGCCAGCGTCTCCCTCCTCGCAGCACCGCCCTTGGCAGGCACTGATGTCGCAGCAGAAGAACTCCGTCAGTATGTCGCTGTGGACTATCACCTCGCCCACCATCAGTGGCAGTCCCGCCGCCTTACCACTCGATTGGCTCTTGCCCATGGCTGGTGAGATACTCGTTCGTGAGCTTGAAGTGGTTGTTGCCGAAGAAGCCCCGGAAGGCGCTCAGCGGGCTTGGGTGGGCGGAGCGAAGCACGAGGTGGCGCGAGGTGTCTATGAGGCTCGCCTTCTGCCCGGCGGGCGAGCCCCACAGCAGGAACACCAGTCCCTGCTTCCTCTCGTTAAGCAGCGAGATGACGGCGTCGGTGAACAGCTCCCAGCCTCTGTTGGCGTGGCTGAAGGCCTGGTGCGTACGTACTGTAAGGCACGTGTTCAGGAGGAAGACCCCCTGCCTTGCCCATCGTGTCAGGTTGCCGCTCGTGGGGATGGGCGCGCCCGTCTCGCTCTCTATCTCTTGGAAGATGTTGCGCAGCGAGGGAGGGAAGGGCACGCCGTCCTGCACAGAGAAGCAAAGCCCGTGCGCCTGCCCGGGCTCGTGGTAAGGGTCTTGTCCGAGGATGATCACCTTGACACGAGGGAAGGGGGTCTGGGAGAAGGCGTTGAAGACAAGGCTGCCGGGAGGGAAGCACCGCCCTGAGGCGTACTCACGGCGCACAAAATCAGCGAGGCTGCGGAAGTAAGGCTTCTCGAACTCAGGCGAAAGCAGCGCCTTCCACGACGGTTCGATGTTCACTTCCACAGCCCCGTTCCTCTTAGGGTCAGGCTCTCAGCTGATGAGGCAATGCCCCGTCATCTCCGCGGGCTGCTCAAGCCCCATTATGTGCAGGATGCTCGGGGCAACGTCGGCAAGCACGCCGTTCTCCACGCGCGCCTGCTTGTTCTCGGTGACGTAGATGAAGGGCACCTCGTTGAGCGAGTGGGCGGTGTTGGGCGAGCCGTCGGGGTTGACGGCGTTGTCGGCGTTGCCGTGGTCGGCTATGAGGATGACCTCGTAGCCCGTCTGCTTGGCGGTCTCAATCACCTCGCTCACGCACTTGTCAACGGCCACGACAGCCTTCTCTATTGCCTCGTACACGCCCGTGTGCCCCACCATGTCCCCGTTGGCGAAGTTAACCACGATGAAGTCGTACTTGTCCTCCTTGATGGCTGCCACCAGCTTGTCCTTCACCTCGTAGGCGCTCATCTCAGGCTTGAGGTCGTAGGTCTGCACCTTGGGGCTTGCCACCAGTATGCGGTCCTCGCCCTCGAAGGGGGCCTCGCGCCCTCCGTTGAAGAAGAACGTGACGTGCGCGTACTTCTCCGTCTCGGCCGTGTGCAGCTGCGCCTTGCCTTGCGAGGAGAGGTACTCTCCCAGCGTGTTCGTCACGTTCTCCTTGGGGAAGAGTATGTGCAGCCCCTTGAAGTTGGCGTCGTAGGGTGTCATGCAGTAGTACTGAAGTCCCGCTATCGTGTGCATCCCCAGCTCAGGCATGTCCTGCTGCGTCAGCACGATGGTCAGCTCCTTCGCCCTGTCGTTGCGGAAGTTGAAGAAGATGACCACGTCGCCCTCCTTTATCGTGCCGTCGACGGTGCTGTTGTTGATGGGCTTGATGAACTCGTCCGTCACTCCCTCGTCGTAGCTCTCCTCCGTTGCCTGCACCATGTTGGTGGCTTGCTTCCCCTCGCCGCTGACCAGCAGGTCGTAGGCGGCCTTTATGCGCTCCCAGCGCTTGTCCCTGTCCATGGCGTAGAAGCGCCCGACGATGCTTGCGATGGCAGCGTTGCCGCACTCCGAGCATTTCCTCTCCACCTCGGCTATGAAGCCCTTGCCGCTCTTGGGGTCGGTGTCACGCCCGTCCATGAAGCAGTGCACGAAGGTGTTGCCCACGCCGTACTCCTTGCCTATCTCGATGAGGCGGAAGAGGTGCTGGAGCGAGCTGTGCACGCCCCCGTCGGAGGTCAGCCCCATCAGGTGCACGCTCTTGGCGTTAGCCTTGGCGTACTCGTAGGCACTCACTATCTCGGGGTTCTTGAGGATGCTGCCGTCGGCGCAGGCTCGGTTGATCTTCACCAGGTCTTGGTAGACGATGCGCCCTGCCCCGATGTTCAGGTGTCCTACCTCCGAGTTGCCCATCTGCCCGTCAGGCAGTCCGACGTTCTCCCCGCTTGCCTTCAGCCGGCTGTGCGGGTAGGTCGCGTTAAGATAGTCCATATAAGGGGTGGGAGTGTTGAATATCACGTCCCCCTTCCCGCGGTTGCCTATTCCCCAGCCGTCGAGTATCACAAGGATTGCTTTCTTTTTCATAGTTGTCTTTTCCTTTCTTTAGTTGTTATCCGCGTGCAAAGTTACTAAAATAAGGAAGCGGCGGTTAGCTGTAGCGGCAAAAACAAGCTGTCGGCCGTCGCAGGCCACTGCCATTGAGCATGAGGGGTGACAAAGGGGCGTCGTTGCGACTGTATATGGGGTGTCGCATAACCCCTCGCAAGGGGTTCAACTGAGCCCCTCGCGAGGGGTTCGACTGAGCCCCTCGCAAGGGGTTGCCTGAAGGGTGTTATACAGGCGTGACGGCGGGTCTTAGTCGGCGCTGACGCCGAGGAGCTGCTGCTCGATGGGGTCGTCGTATAGGAGCTGCAGCTGGCGGAGCTGCTTGCCGAGGCGGCTCTGCGCCTTGTGGTAGCGGGGGTCGCCGTAGATGTTGTGCATCTCCGTGGGGTCGTTCTCGAGGTCGAACAGCTCCCACTCGTCGATGTCGTTGTAGAAGTGTATTAGCTTCCAGCGCTCGGTGCGTATGCCGTAGTGGCGCTTCACGCTGTGCTCGGCGGGGTACTCGTAGTAGTGGTAGTACACAGCCTTGCGCCACTTCGCCTTGCCCTTCTGGGTCCTGAGCAGGGGCAGCAGGGACATCCCCTGCATGTCGCTGGGCACTGGAGCGCCGGCAAGCTCGAGGAACGTCGGGGCGTAGTCTATGTTCTGCACCATCTCCCGCACCACGCCCCTTCGCCCGTAGCCCTCGGGGAGGCGCATCAGCAGGGGCGTGTTGAGGCTCTCCTCGTACATGAAGCGCTTGTCGAACCAGCCGTGCTCGCCCATGTAGAAGCCCTGGTCGCTGGTGTAGACGATGAGGGTGTTGTCCGTCAAGCCGCTTTGCTCAAGGTAATCGAGCAGCTTGCCCACGTTGTCGTCGAGGCTGCGGGTCACCTTGGCGTAGTCGCGCATATAGCGTTGGAACTTCCACTCCGCAAGCTCCTCGCCCTCCAGCGGGGCTTGCCTGAAGGCGGTGCTCAGGGAGTCGTAGAACAGGTGGTAGGCTGCGCTGTCCTCGGGGCTGAGGCGTGAGATGTAGCTGAGGTAAAGGTCGGAGAGGCGTGTCGTGTCGCCCGGCAGCCACATCTTGTTGTCGTAGGCGATGTCCATGTCGTGGGGCGAGGCTATGGACATCTCCTGCTGCTGCGCCGCAAGCCTGCCTGCCCAGTCGTCTCGGAAGTTAGAGGGCAGCGGGAAGACGGTGTCCTCGTACTCGCGCAAGTATTTCAGAGGCGGCAGCCAGTCTCTGTGGCACGCCTTGTGGTGGACGAAGAGGATGAAGGGCCGCTCCTTGTCCCTTTGCTCCAGCCAGGCGATGCTCTTCTCTGTGATGAGGTCTGTGCAGTAGCCCTCTTCCCGCCTCACGCTGCCGTCCATCTCGATGAAGTCAGGGTTATAGTAGTCGCCTTGCCCGGGCAGTATCTCGTAGTAGTCGAAGCCCGTGGGCGTGCTCACAAGGTGCCACTTGCCTATGAGAGCGGTCTGGTAGCCCGCCTCCCGGAGGAGCTTGGGCATGGTCTGCTGCGTGCCGTCGAACACGCTGTGCTCGTTGCCCGTGAAGCCGTTCTTGTGGCTGTGCTTGCCCGTGAGCATGCAGGCGCGGCTCGGGCCGCTCAGGGAGTTGGCCACGAAGCTGTTGCTGAAGAGCACGCCTTCGGAGGCTATGCGGTCGAGGTTAGGGGTCTCTATGGGGCTGTTGCCGTAGCAGGACATCATCTGCGCCGTGTGGTCGTCGGTCATGATGAAGACGATGTTCGGCCGCTTGTCCGTCTGCGCCAGAGCCTGCCCCGCGAGGGGCAGCAGGTAGGCGAGGGTCAGGGTTGTCTTATGCATAGGGGGTTAACAATAAGGGTGAGAGGCTTTATTGCTCTATCTTCTCCAGCCCTCCGTTCTGCTGGTAGAAGTAAGCCTTGGTCGTGGTCTTCTTGTCGAAGAGCGACTCGCCCAGTATCTCGACGTATCCGAACTGCCCCATGCTCACCTCCTGCGAGCAGTAGTCGTAGTCGGCGTCGAAGACGGTCACCTTCTCCCTTGCGGGCACGTTGTAGCGCACGCCCTTCTCCAGCTTGGCCTTCTTCTTGTCCGAGTCGGCGTTCGAGGAGCTATTGGGCAGGCTTCCCGCGCTTTGTATGCTGATGTAGACGGGCGAGCCAGAGAGGTCGTCGCTGTCCACCACCCCTTCCGTCTGGGAGAAGCGCAGGAGCAGCTGCTTGTCCGTCTCCTTCGCGGGGATGAAGTCGAGGCTGAAGTACTCCGTGCTGGTCTGCGTAGAGCCGGCGAATAGCCGCTGGAGAGCGTCGGTCTGCTGGTCGAGCTGGTCGAGCATTATCTGCAGCTGCGCCCCGTCCT
>JAJPZF010000215.1:8025-9955 GCA_021204545.1 Prevotellaceae bacterium | reverse complement strand
TGACGGACTTCGTCTTCAACCTCGGCATAGCCCGGCTTAAGGGCTCGACCCTGCTCAGGTACATCACCCTCGGCAAACCGACCGAGGACATACAGCGGGAGTTTAACCGCTGGGTTTATTGCAAAGGCCAGAAGCTTAAGGGATTAGTGATACGTAGAGCGTGGGAGGCAGACAGATGGGCAGAGTGAGGTTTTTCTGGCACTCTTTCACCCTCTTTGCCCTCTGCCTCCCCCTTTGCTCTTGCAGAACGCCAAGGCAGACGCTCTCAACGGGCGACAGCCTGAGCGTGGTGGTAAGGGAAAGGGTGCGGACGGTGTACGACACAGTGGACGCATACATCGAGCCAGTGCGGGTTGAGCGCCTCGTGCCTGATACGCTGAGCGTCATCACAACCGACTTCGCACGCTCCGAGGCGGAAGTGCGCGGGGGATTGCTTAGGCACACCCTCGAGACGACGGGCAAGGCGAAGGCGGTAGCCCCCGTCAGGGTGGTTACCCGTGACAGCATCGTATACCAAGATCGCTACTTCTGCAAGGAGGCAGCCCCCACGAAGACCCCGTGGTGGAAGTGGGCGTGGAGGCTCTCGCCCCTCGCCCTGCTGCTCGTCATCTATTGGCTGATCCGACGGGTAAGGCACTACCGAGATCGCTGCATTTGAACTCATAAGCGGATCATTTATATAGGATTATTCTTCATTACTGTAATTTGTCAAAATCTGGGGGGCGGCAGCTTGGGAAAGTAGCCGCCCCCACTCCTTCCCCCCTGAGGGAGACCCCTCAATGAATAGGGAAATCCCTATTTCTTCACCTTTTTATTAAAAAAGTTAGGGAAAAACTTGCAGCGTTTAATAAATAGTTGTACCTTTGCATTAGAAAAAGAACAAGAAACCTACTAACACTTACAACTATGACAATGACACTTACATTCGGAGTTAACAAAGACAACTACGAAGTCCACGAGAGCAAGTTTGGAAACCGCTTCACATTCTGGGGCAATGGCAAAGTAAAGGAAGCTTGGGAGGTTGACCGCAAGGGCAGGCTGAATTGCATGTACTACCGCTACGACGAGCTGGGAAACCTCTTGGAGGAGCGTTCCTACGACAGGGGAAAGCTGATGTTCGTGAGATTGAGGGCATAAGAGAGAGACACGGGGGCGGCACAGCCGCCGCCCTCCTTCACCAAAGACATTCACTAACCAATACACTTACAACTATGATTATCACATTAAAGAACCGCGTGAACTACAAGATGAACGCCCGCGAGCTGGCAGAGTTCGCAACCGAACGCTACGCCCTCGCTGCTGTGAAGACTGTGGCCAAAGAGCTTAAGAGCCACTACCTCACCATCGCCCTGAAGAGCCTCGAGCTTATGCAGATGGAGGAGAGCGGCAGCGTCAACTACAACGGCATCAAAGACCTCTTCAACGAGCTTCGTAAGTTGAGTGGCGGTGACGAGTACAACGTGAGGCTCGAGGAGGAATACCCGGAAGTTGACTTTGACTGCCCGACCAGCGAGGATGAGGAGACCTACGCTCCTGAGCTTTGGAAAGAGATAAGGCGGGACAGCGCCTTCCCGACGGCTTACACGGTGGATGACGCTATCTGCGGGGAGATGAAGGTGGATGCCGCCTTGCAACAGCTTGAGGGCGTGTTCAGCAGCTTCGACACCCTTCACAACCGCCTCGTCAGGGTGAAGGACGAGGACGAGGACGCTGCCCGTGAGGAGTATTGCAAGTGGCTGCAAGAGGAGAGCCTGCTGACCGACGAGATACACGACGCTGTTCAGCCTATCGTTGAGGCCTACCGCCGTGATCGGGACAACCTGGAGTTCCCGAAGGACGCAGAGGACAGCTTCCGTGAGGCTTACATATCTGAGTGAATTGAACATAACACTAACCCACTAACACATACAGCTATGAAGACCTACAATTT
>JAJPZF010000215.1:4182-7925 GCA_021204545.1 Prevotellaceae bacterium | reverse complement strand
GAGGCTTACAACAATGACTAACAAGACATTCACCGAGCTTTACCGAGAGGCGAAGGAAGCGCCCACACCCTTGCAGGCGCTGGTAGCAAAGGCTGTAGCCGCCACTGGCAGAACAGAGATGATGGTGTATCGCTGGGCGATGGGGCTTAGCAAGCCCTGCCCGAGCGACCGCAAGGCACTTGCAGAGGCGTTCGACGCTGACCCCGACACACTGTTCTAAGAGAGACCCCGAAGGCAATGGAGTGGTTATTTCCAAAATGGAAATAACCACTCCCTGTTTTATAGGTGTACATTGATGAAGTCAAGCACACGGCGGTTAGCCTCGTCTATCTTGCGCTGCTCGAAGTTGACGTACACAGCGGTGGTGCGGTTGAGATGCTCGTGACCGAGGGCGGCGGAGATTGTAGCGTCAGGCACGTCAAGCTGTGCCGCCAGTGTCGCCCAAGTGTATCGGGCGCAGTACATCGTCAGGCGGGGGTAGATGGGGTGGTGTATCTTGCGGCCGCCCCTGCCTACACGCTCCAGCGGACCTATTAGCCTCAAGCCCTTATTGCAGGCGTGCAAAAAGTTCTTGTATTGCCAAGTGTCCAAGGGGCTAAGCAGCCACTGCTCGCCCCTGAGGCTCTTAAGCAGGGCGGCCGCCTCTGGCTCGACCTTCACGTTGTAAAAAGTGCCAGTCTTCTGGCGGTTGTAGCGGATACGCCCCCTGACGAGGTTTTCGGCCTTTAGATGCAGCAAGTCAGTGGGGTTAATGCCTATGAGATACAACGAGAGGAGGAACAAGTCCCTGTATATGCGCTGGTATGGCTCTGGTTCTATCCTAATAAGCTCCACAAGCTGCTCAATGCCAAGCGCACGAGCGGGCTTCACCTCTCGCTTAATCTGAAAGTGCCGAAACGGGTAAGACTGCGTCAAGCCCTCGTCGATGGCGAAGTTGAAAGCGGCCCTAATGTTCCGAAGATGAATAGCCACGGAGTTAACGCCCGTATAAGCGAGCTCAGCACGTTGGAAGCGCTCGAGCCACGCCCTGTCCACACGCTCGAGGGGGATGTCGGTTGGCAGGTACTTTCTAAGCTTTGCGACCGTCGAGAGGTATATCTCACGGGTGCGGGGAGACTTGCCCTCGATGAACTTCATAAGCGTGTCCAGGAGCAAAGCATCGCCACCGCTGTCGCTTCGCAAGAGCCTCAGGAACTCTTCACGAAGGCTTGTGACGGGCAAACCCGCCTTATCGTGCATCGACGTGAGCCGGATCAGGGCGAGGGAGGCGAGCGAGAAATACTGCTGAAGCGACTGGTTGCCATAGTCCCTATATATTCCCGCCTTGAGCCACTGCGCCCCGCTCTTGCCCCCGTCAGGGGCGAAGTCGGAGGGGAGGCAGTAGATGCCCGTCGCCAGTCTGAAGCGTTTGCCGAAAACAGCTACCCGCAAGACGATGGGGCAGGTGCTGTCCTTCCTCGCCTTGTCTGCGCTTAGTTCAAACTTTATTGCTGCCATAATTGGGGGCGTTTTCGGGGGCGTTTTCGCCCCAAATTTGAGCCTTTTTGCCACGAAAACGCCCCCAGCCCTTGCAGGCTGAGGGAATTTTCGTACCTTTGCAAACGGGAACGAATTGCCGCTGTTCCCAGTGTTTCCGCACCCTTTTCGCAGCCCTTATGTATCGTCGGGATGACCAGACTCGAACTGGCGACCTCGCGCCCCCCAGGCTTGGGGCTTGAGGGGCGAGCGGGCAGTGTTTGTCGAAGATGTCGAAGGGGAGGCGAATGCTTCGGGGGCGTTTTCGGGGGCGAAGCGAGGTGGTGTTAGAGGGGTGGTTGTTGCATATTGTGCAACTACCACTCCAATGTTTGCCGTTTTGGAGGTGGTTCATTCTGGCTTGTGTGTTAGGCGTTCGATGATGGCGATGAGGCGGTTGACCTGCGCCTGCGCCTCGTCGGTTTGGCGTTGTGCGTTCTCTGTTAGCTTGCGCTGGGCGGTTATCTCGGCGAGCAGGCGTGTAAGCTCGGGGCGGGTTGTGTGGCATGAGCCGTAGCCTGCTACGGGCTCGGAGGTGGTGAAGTCGGAGGGTGTTTCACTCTTCAGCATCGTGCCCTCACCCGTGTATATCCAGTTCGGATTTAGCTCTGGAAATTTTTCGAGGACTTTTGCGATTGTTTTTGGACTTAAATCGTGAGTGCCCGAGCGAGCTTTGCCAATAAGACCGCCGCTAAGCCCGCAGAGGTTGGTCATTTGGTTGTCGTTCAAGCCCTTGAGGCGCATGAACTCGTCGAGGCGTTCAATGCGTGAGCTGTTCGTGTCGTTTTGTTCGGAGGGTGTACTAAGCATCTCTCCTTTGCCGTTTAAGAGCCAGTCAACGTTGACTTCAGGGAAAGCTCGAGATACCTTGAGAATAGTACCTTCACCAAGCTTGCTTCTGTGGGAGCGAGCCTTGCCGAGCAAGCCGACGCTAAGCCCACACTGAACGGTCATCTGGTTGTCGTTCAATTCCTTGTACTTCATAAACGCATCGAGGCGTTCAATTCTGCTTTCTGCATTCATATTGATAAATTCAAGGGGTTAAATAGAAAATTCTATCAAAATGCTTGCATCGTTTGAAATAGTTCCATATCTTTGCGGCGTTCTAATATTCGGAAATGCGTAATATTCGAGGCAAAAGTAAGGAAACAGAAGGAAATGAGCAAGGGATTTAGGCGGATTATGGGCTGGTGGCGGAGGGCGACGAGACCCGAGCCTCAGGCGAGCGACCTTGTGGGGCGCACGGTTTTCGTGGCGAGGTTTGACGACAGCGACCTTGACGGGGACTTCCACACGTATTACGGAAAGGTTGCGAGGGTGTGGAGCTATGGCATATACGTGTTCATAGGCTTGGACGAGGAGAGCCTCTGGCTGAAGCTTGAGGAGGTGGAGGCTTTGCAGTTGCTGAAGGAGGGGAAGCTCACGAAGCGTTTCGGGGACATCAGATACCAGTACAATATAGACTGACTATGAGGGATATCTTAGACACGGCCGCCAGCGAAGGCAGGCATACTATAGTGAGGATTAGACTTTCTCAACATTCAGATGAAATGCGTTATTCTTTTCCACTGCCACCCGTGAGAGCCGCGGTGGACTTTTTGGGGAAAAGGGAAATGCCGATTTAGCTATGTACCAGTCAGACTACGAGATAAGGAACATCGAGAACACCCTCTTGGGCGTGACGCTCACCCGCCGCTTCACGACGAGGCGGGGGGAGAACTACGAGCACTGGGAGAAGGCGGTGGAGTGGACGGGCGAGGTGATTGTCTGCAAGTGGGACGCCACGAAGGGGCGCTACATGGTGCTCGTAAGGGGGCGTGAGGAGTACTTGCAGCTAACGCCTATGGCCGCCCGCCTGCTTATAGATAACCGCTGCCTGACGGACGGTGAGGAGCTGAAGGCTTACACCATCACGCTCGACCGGGAGGGGGCGGCCACGGCTGACGTGTACCGCCTTGCGGGAGAGTGGGTGAGGGTTGGATGCCTGCTTGAGAGCGGGAACGAGCTTAGGACATACCGTAACGCGAGGGTGCGATCCGTGAGCGTGGACAACGCGCGGGGGGTGGCGACCCTTCTGCTTGAGTATGACGGCAAGAGCGACGTTCGCCCCCTTGCCCTTGACATCGCTATGGCTGAGCGCCTCTGGGCGACTGGCTACGCTGATGTGTGGTACGAGCTTGGGGCGGTGAAGGGCGTGAGCGTCAGGAGGGACATATCAATTAGCTAAC
>JAJPZF010000215.1:0-4082 GCA_021204545.1 Prevotellaceae bacterium | reverse complement strand
GTGAGGGGCGACTACGTCTACAGGGTTGAGACCGTGCGGAAGCGGCTTCAGCAGGCGTTGCGCGAGTGTGACGAGCTGCTGGCAGACATATTCACGGGGAGCGGGGCGGACACCCCCTTGCAAGGGGGTATGGACACCCCCAAGCAAGGGGGTAAGGACACCCCCTTGCAAGGGGGTGTCTGACACCTGCGTTGAGGAAAGACAAACGGTATAGGCTATGAATAGAGAAGACTTGCAGCGAGAGCTTGCCGAAAAGGTGCGGATAGCTCAGGGCGAACTGGAGAAGCTCAGCCACGAGCAGAGGATGGAGAGGCTTGACAATGAGACGGGGAGGCTCGAGACCTTCCTATGGGACTTGCGCGAGGAGTTACACGCTGAGGGGGGCTTCTTCGAGTTCAGCGAGAAGGGACTTATGAGCGTGCTGGGGCTGATGGTGGCGCTGACGACCCTCACCAAGCCCGTGGGCGAAGTGCTCAGGATTGCGAAAGAGATAAGGACGAAGGCAGATGGAGGCGAAGGCTAAGACATTCAGCCAGCTTGCGGGCGATCTGCTGAGCGCGAGCGAGAGGCTGCGCCTGCTCATAAGCGAGCTGTCCCTGCGCACCGCGCGCACGCCCGAAACGGTGAGGCACTGGCTCGACGGCACGGTTGACCCGCCATACACGACGGTGGAGGCGATAGCCCGGACGGTGAGGGAGATATACGGGGTTGATGTGACTTGGCAGCAGCTCTTCCCCGAGAAGGCAGAGAGGCACAGGCAGCTGCTCGAGCGCAAGAGCGCGAGGGCAAGCGGCTACCAGAGGAAGAAGGCGAGGAGATGAGCTACTTCACAAGAGATCCGGAGCTGTTCGACGCGCGCCGCCGCTACTCCTTCAGCGAGGCAGCCGAGGTCTGGGGCTGCTCGGAGAGCACCCTGAGGCGCATCGTTGCGGAGCGGCCGTGGATGCTGGCGAACAACAAGGTGCTCAGGAAGTGGCAGCTGACGGGGGCGGCTCTCAACAAGGTCTACTACGGCCGCGAGGAACTGGACGCGAAGGGCAAGCCCGTGAGGCGGAAGGCGACGCTTCAGGCGATGTTTTGAGACTAATGTTTAACCAAATAAACGGATAGAACAATGATTGGAAAGGTTATGAAAGTGGTGCTGTGCCTCGGCATAGCCGTGACGTTCGGGCAGGAGCTTATGCGCCCCGCCGAGGAAGTGAGCGCGGGGCATGCCCTCGTCTGCTGGGTGCTGGGCGTGATGACAGTCCTTGCGGCCCTTATGACCTGCTGCACTTGGCGGCAGGACGAGGGGGAGGCGTGACGAGGCTCTCTGAGGGGGAGGCGGGCAACCCTGCCACCCGAGGGGAGAAAACGCGGCAGAGCGAAAGGAAAGCGGCTTTATGAGCGTATTTGACGACGAGAAGGAAGGCTTCATAGACTTGGGGCAAGACCATGGGCAAGCTCCCGAGGCGGAAGTGCCTGCTTGGGAGCGGGGCATAGAGGACGTTGACGAGCCGGGCTGGTTTGACATCGAGCAGCCCTACACCCCGCCTGACTACACCCTCCGCTACAAGACTGCCTCGTTCGCCCCGCTTGGGGGCATACACGCCCTGACGGGGCAGAGCGGCCACGGCAAGACGATGACATTCTCGCTGCTGATGGCAGCCCTTCTACGCGGGGAGTACCAAGGAATGGACTGCATAATGCCCCAAGGCACGCCCGTGCGCATTCTCTACGTCGACACTGAGATGGAGGCGCGGAACACGCTGACCGTAGTCGCCCGCCTGCTCTACATGACCGGCATTGGCCTTGCGGGACTGCGTGAGCGCCTCAGGGTTATCAACCTCAGGGACGAGGTGGAGATAGCCGCCAACTGGCAGAGGCTTCGCAGGGCTATCCTCGACTATTGCCCGACCGTGGTGTTCGTAGACGGTATGCTCGACATGGTGGAGGACTTCAACTCGAACGAGGAGTGCCAGAAAGCCGTGCGAAGGGTGATGGCGCTGGCAAGCCTGAGGTATATCTCGGTGTGGTGCCTGGTGCACGAGAACCCCGGCTCGACCAAGATGGTGGGACACATGGGCAGCGCCCTCGAGCGTAAGGTGACCGACATATTCGAGGCGAAGAAGGAGAAGCAGGGCGGATCTGTGACGTTCTGCCTCCGTCACGTTAAGGCGAGGGGCAAGGACGTGGACGACATCTACTTCCACGTGGTTGAGGAGGATGTCGGGGGCTTCCCGCTCGGCGTTCCCAGGATAATAGAGACCACCACCGTCTCGGAGGTTGCCGAGGCTCTCGCCCACAACCCCAAGCCCGTGGAGGAGATAGTGGGCGACGCCACGATGACGACCGCCGAACTTAGGGAAGCTGTCAAACAGGAACACCGTTGCGGCTCAGAGGCGGCGATGGACATAATCAGGGATGCCGTGAACGACGGGCGGCTGCACGCTGAGCATGCCCCAACGGGCAAGGCTATACTCTACTCAAGGGGCGAGCCCTTGTTCAACTGACGCGGAAATGATGACACCAGAAAAGAAAATGCCCCGTTCTATTATACCCCCCCATAAAGGGGGGGATATATAGAGACCTCAGGCATTTTCTCAAAAGCGTCGTTAAATCTTTACAAAGGAAAAAAGAACCAAAAAAGGAAATGAGCATTCAAGGAAGAAGGTTAAGCTCACAGCTGGAGGCTCGCATACGTGCGGCCGCCAACGAGCACATCGTGGAGCTGATAGGCGAGCGGGTGGAGCTAAGGCAGAAGGGGCGTGAGTGGCTCGGGCTATGCCCCTTCCACGACGACCGCCACCCGAGCCTGAGCGTCAACCCCCAGAAGCAGGTGTACAAGTGCTTCTCCTGCGGTGTTGGCGGGGATGC
Organism: Prevotellaceae bacterium; assembly: GCA_021204545.1. Classification (GTDB taxonomy): domain Bacteria; phylum Bacteroidota; class Bacteroidia; order Bacteroidales; family Bacteroidaceae; genus Physcousia. Next base: position 1,226 of record JAJPZF010000215.1, on the reverse strand, counting down.
CGTTGACTTCCTGATGGAGAGCGGGGCATTCAGGGGCTACCGCGAGACGCTGGAGTACCTCGCCAAGCGCTACGGGGTGCTTTCCTCGGAGCTTACGGGCTTGGACATAACGCCAGCCCCCGTCGCACAGCGAAAGCCCGCAAGCCTCGAGACCCTGCTGCTTCCCCCCGACCTGCCCGCCAAGTACTTGGGCAACTATGAGAGCAACCCCTTGGCTATCTGGCTGAAGGCTCTGCCTTGGCAAGGGACGGAGGCTTCCTGCGTCGACTGGTGGCTAAGGCAGTACCTCGTCGGCACTTCTGCCAACGGGGAGACGAAGGGGTGGACTATCTGGTGGCAGGTTGACTCTGATGGCAACGTGCGTGACGGCAAGGCAATGAAGTATCTGAGCGACGGGCATAGGTGCAAGGAGGGCTACTGCGTGAACAACATCGGGGCGATGCTGGAGAAGGCGGGCAAGCTCAGCCGAAAGGGCAAGCAGACGAGGCACTGCCTCTTCGGCCTGCACCTGCTCGGCAGGACTGAGGACATCGGGGCGATTAGCGAGGCGAGGATTGTGGAGAGCGAGAAGACGGCGGTGATAGCGGCTATTGACGGCTGCATAAGCTCCCCTCTGTGCCTATGGCTTGCAACCGGCGGCAAAGGCAACCTTAACGCGGAGGCACTCAAGCCCCTGCTCGAGCGAGGGCTAACGGTTACCCTCGTGCCTGACGTGGACGCTTACGACAGCTGGTGCGCCTTCGCCAGGACCGTCAAGGGAGTGAGGGTGAGCGACACGGTGCTGAGGCACAAGGATATGGCTGGGGATCACGGGGACATAGCGGACTTGATAATCAGTAAGCTTTGCAATGAAAGGACGTGACTATCATAGGCTTGTGGGCAGCAGGGAGTGGGCTGCGCTTGCGGCAAGGCTCAAGGCGGGGGCGCACTACACCTGCCAGCAGTGCGGCATAGTGACCAACCGTCTGGAAGTCCACCACATACGGCCAGTCGAGAGCGCAAGGACATACGAGCAAATGCGCCTGCTCTGCTTCGACACGGCTAACTGCCAGGTGCTGTGCCGCGCGTGTCATCACGCAGTTCACGAGCGTGGAAAGCGTAACGCTCGAATACAGGAGAGAGAGGGGGAGAGGGTTGAGCGCTTCGTCAACAGGTGGGTCAAATGCGGCGGTATAGGGGGTGAGGGAGAAATCGAGAGGGGGCTTCATTTTTGCGGAGCCCCCCGT
>JAJPZF010000039.1:3105-10075 GCA_021204545.1 Prevotellaceae bacterium | reverse complement strand
ACGATGTGCCCGTCCGAGGCCTGTATGGTCGTGTCCCCGACCTTCAGATCGCCCGTAAGCTCCCCGCCTGCAAGCGGAAGCCTCTCCTTTATCTTCTCGGCAAGGGCCTCCTTGCCCTCGTCGCCTATGTATCTAATCTTTTCCATGCTCCGTCATAATATCAAAAGGGGCGGAACGTTCCGATGTTCATCCCGCCCCTCGGTTCAACAATCCCTCCGTCGCCCGCTACTCGAAGAGCGCGGTGATCTCGTCGTCCGAGATCTCCTCGAACGTCGGCAGATCCTCCGTCTTGGCATACGGCTCCAGATCGTCCTCGTTGACGATGGTGTCGGCGTTGATGGAGTCCAGCTTGGCCTTGTCCTCGGCGGAGAGCAGTCCCGCCGCCTCGGTCGTGGCCTCCGGGATGGCCACCTTGATGGTGTAGGTGCCGTCGTCGAAGGTGACGGTGATGTAGTCGCCGCTCACCGCGATGTCCTTCACCTTGTAGCCGCTGAGATCCACATCGGCCTTGAACGAGCCGAGCTTCTCCCACGCGCCGCTCACGATGACGTACTCGTCATACACGTTCTCGCTCTCGACGCTCTCGGTGTCGGGCACGAGGTAGATCTTGTCGGACTCGGCCTCGGCCGGATCCGGCAGTTCGGTGACCACGCGGAAGATGCTGTGGTCGAATCCCGCCACGGCGTTCTCGGCCGCGGACTTGGCCCAGGCCTTCAGCTGATCCACGAGGGTGGCGAGGCCGTTACTGCCTAAGTAATTGATTTTCGTTGCCATTGCTTGATGTTTTTTAAAAACGGTTTATGAAAAAGTCATTATTCGTCATCGAACAGGGCGAGGATCTCCTCGTCCGATATCTCCTCCATCTGGGAGATCGTGTCGTCGGCATTGTCCGCCGCATCATTGGCGTTGTCCGCAGCCGTGTTCGCCTTGGTCGCGGCCTCGTTCGCCGCAGTGGCCGCCTCGTTGGCCGCGTCCGTGGCCTGCACCGCCGGCTGCAGGATCTCCGCGTACTTCGCGTCGTACCTCGCCGCCAGCTCCGCGTAGCCCACCGCGATGCCCGTGTCCTCATAGGCGTTCAGCACGTCATTGAACACCAGCCACGTCCCGTTGGCGGAGATCTTCGGACTGCCGCCGAGGGTGTTCACGCTGGCCGGGAACGATAGGGCCTCCATGTTGAGCACGATGTCCGCGTCCGCCGTCCCGCCCGGCACGCCCTGCGCCACCGCGACGAACGGCGTCAGCTTGGACGCCACCATGCCCCCGGCTCCCGTCCGCACGTTCACCACGATCCGATACACCCCCTCCGAGGCGAACACCCTCGGCGCGAGCACCACATGGATGTCGTTCCGGTACTCGTTGTACCGGATCGCGTCCTTCGGCACGTTCATCGGAAGACCCAGCGGAGTCACCACCACGGCCGTGATCCCCCGGCTGCGCTGGAGAAAGAGCGAGTCCCCGAACTCGTTCAGCAGGGTCGCCTTGATCCTGCATCCGTAGCCGTATTTAAGCGTTGTAATCATAACTTATTGATTTTTAATGGATTAGTCTCCGAGAACCATGCATCGCTGCCAGTCCGCGCTCATGCCCTCGCCTCCCCGCCAGTCCGGGAAGAGGTCGGGATTGTCGTGGATGTAGACGAGGCATTCCTGCATGTAGAGGTCGCCCATCTCCACCGCGTCCTCGGCCGCCACGCCGATGTCCCTGCTGTCCGCCCTGGTGCCGTACTCGTCGTTCTTCCGGACCACCCCGTAGCGGGTGACGGTCAGCCCGGAGTTGCGCAGGATCCGCGCGTAGGCGTAGTAGGCGAGCGCCTTTTTCAGACCTCCGAACGACCGACGCATCGGCCCGGTCCTCCTGTCCCCGCAGGGCCAGAACTCGTAGTCCCCGCCGTCCATCAACAGACCGTAAGTCACCCCGTGTATGAGCCGCAGGTAGAGCGGGCTTCCGAGCCTCGGCCGGACGTTCCTCATCTGCGCCTCCTCGATGCACCGCAGGGCCAGGTCGCGGTCCGCCTCGCACGGGCGGGCCAGCGTCCCGATCTCCTCCGGAGTGATGAGAGGACGGCACGGGCTGTCGTCGTTATACATTGTCGCTTCCATCATTCAGTCCTCCGTTGTCAGTCGTTGAAGTGGCCATGGCCGGGTCGGCCACCGCGCCGGAAAGCGGCTCCACCTCCACGTCCGCCGGACCCGAATAGGGTAGGGGACGTCTCGCGGTCCACCGCTCGAAGATCTTCCCGAGCCAGCGCGAGATCATCTGCTGGTAGGGCTTCATCTGCTTGCAGTACTCCAGCTGCGCCGCGTCGGCGATCTCTCCGCTGAACCCCACGCTGCCCGTCCTCAGACGATAGAACATCTCCTGCCCGAAGGAGGCGTAGATGGCCTCCTCGGTCGCGGCGCGGGTGCTCTCGAACTGCTTGTCGAAGTTCGCCATCGGGATGCTGATGACCCTCGGCACGTCATCCTCGCTGTCGCCGGTGATGGCGATGAGCTTGCCGGCCTTGGTGTCGCCCTGCACGCTCTCGATCGCGTCGAAGAACTCCTGGCTGGGGTCGTGCCTTCCGTCGGGCTTCCTCTCGTCCTTCTGCCCCTCCACGCTCTGCGGGCGGGCGTACTTGCGGCGGATCCAGACGATCGCCGCCGGCATGAAGTTGTTGCGGGCGTTGCGGAGGCTCACGTTGGCTATTCCCTCGTCGGTGCTCATGCAGGTGGCCGCGCTGTCGGCTATCGGCTCGTAGTAGCGTCTCTGACCCACGAGGGTGACGTAGAGCACCTGGCCCATGTAGGCCCCGATTCCTCCGGCCGCCTGGATCTGCGCCCGGACCACCTCCGGATCCGGATCGAACGCGGGGAAGTAGCGCACCGTGCCGCGCGTCACGCGGACGGGCTTTCCGGCGCGGGTCAGCCGCCGCCCGCTCCAGTCCGGATGGACCGCTATGTGGGCGACGTTCCCCGCCACGTCCGGCTCCTCGAGGCGGCAGTTCTCGAACGGGACGTGCTCGAGGCTCACGGCCTCCCCGGCGACGTTGTAGTTGACGTGCAGGGCGAACCCCTCGTAGAGGGCGAGGTCGCGGGCGATGAGGCGGGCGACATCATCCACCGCGTCCCCGTAGCCGTTGCACTCCGCCCGCGAGAGCTCCGAGGAGTGAAGCCCATTCCCGACGATGTAGGTCGCCTTGCGCTCATAGCAGCAGCGTCCCGCAGGGGACGAGAGAACCACTTCCCTCAGCTCCTGCGGGTACAGGTTGTTGCTCCCGAAGAACTTGATGCCGAGGGAGGAGGAATATGCGACCTCCACCCTCGGACCGCTCTTTTTCAGTTTGGCGACTTTCATTGGATGATCGGATTACTGTTCTGCCTTCGGGGCCTCGGCCTTCGTCCTGGCCCTTGTTCCCTTTGTCCTGGCCGGGACGCTCGTGAAGAGCCTCGCCCGGTTCGGGTATTTCTCGAGGTAGGCCTGGGCCACCTCGTCGGTGATATTGACGTGGGTGTAGTACCTTCCCTCGTACTCCAGCACCACGCCGTTCGCGAGATTGTATCTGTTAGCCGTTGCCATGTCTATCTGACTTCTGAATCTTATCGCCATCTCGGTGACCGCGTCGCCCCAGCGGTCGGGGCAGGGGCAGTCCCGCACGGGCCTGCCCAGCAGTCTGACGGAAAGGTCCTCGATCTCGGCCCTCTCGGCGGCGGAATAGCCCTGCCGCCCGGAAAGGGCCCGGATCCTCAGCAGCGTTCCCGTGTCGGCCTCCATGGCGCGTCCGATATTAGGCGGCGGTCAGCGCGGCCTCGAGCAGTGCCTTGGTCGCCCCGTAGCTGCCGGCGTTGAGATAGAGCGCGGACTTCGGCACGTTCTCCTCGATGAGGGAGATGACCCAGCCGCCGAGGGAGTCGTCGCTGTACTTGTCCTGCGTCGCGCTGTCGATCGTGAGGCCCTGGTAGTAGCCGTAGATCTTGAAGGCCGGGCCGCCCGCGTTGTCGTTCTTGAGCCCCTTGTACTTGCTCTCGGCGACGAACACCAGCTCGCCGCCGTTCATCAGCGGGTCGATGAACTTGGCCGAGAGTTCCGGCGAGTCGTCGAGGACGATGAGCTGCACGGTGTTGGTCGCGGTGGCGGCGATGTCCCCGGCGGCTATCTCCGTCTGGAGGCCGTTGAACGGCTTGTTCCCCGCCTGGTAGATTTTATAGGCCTTGGCCCCGCTCACGAGGGGCAGGGCGGACAGCTCGTTCTCGCTCCTGAACTCGATCTTGTCGAAGTCGATCTCGGAGCGGTTGAACGCCCATCCGATCTGCTCCAGCCCCTTGAGATAGGAGTCGGAGCAGTTCCGGGTGATTTCCTGTGATATGAGTACGTCGCAGCTTGCCATGGTGCGTTCCTCCTCTGTCGTTAGGCGGCGTACTGCACAAGATCGTCCTGCAGGAGCAGGGTGCCTCCCTTGTCGGTGCCGTAGACCTTGTTCAGGCGGGTCTCCTTGTTGAAGATGACGTCGAACTTGGCCATGCCCTCGAGCGTGGTGCCCGGAGTGCCGAACATCAGGTTGCCCACGGTGGTGAACAGGGCGCGGAACGGCTTGTAGTAGGCCCCGTTCCCGCTCCTCTTGCCGTAGGTCTGAATGCAGTTGTCCCAGTACGGGATGGCGACGATCTTCACGCCGTTGACGGTCGTGTACTGCACGCCGTCGAACACGGCGGTCCAGTTGGCCGCGCTCCCCTTGAAGTTGTTCACCACGTCCCACTCCCATGCGTCGGCGAGGGCCTGGGTGACGTAGATCACCTTGTCGGCCTGGTCGCGGAGCACGATCTTCGCCTTGGTGATGAGCTGGTTGAGGATGCCCGTCGCCACGCCGCTCACGCGGATGGCATTATACTGCGCGTCCCATGTGTCCTCGTCGTTGGCGGCGATGGAGATCAGACGCTCGGGATCGGCCGCGCACACGGCCTCGATCCTCTTGAAGAAACCATCCATGACGGTGAACGTGGCGATATCGTCGTCCGTGCACTCGTCGCTGAGGGTGCCTCCGTCGGACGCCTTGACCGCGTCCTTGTCGCCGAACCACGCCATCTTGAACAGGTCGGCGGTCAGCCCCTCCTCGAGGAGCGGCTGGAGGTAGTCGTTGAGATAGTCGGTGCCGGTGAAGTCGGCGATGTCCGTCCCCTTATGGAGGGAGTTGTAGGCGCAGGTCGCCTCCACGTCCTCGAAACAGCTCTGCTCGGCTATCTCGAAGGCGGAGAGATCCCACGTCTTCTCGCTCGCGGCCACGAGGTGGTTGTAGTAGGTCGGGTTGCAGCCGACCCTTGCGTGCACTATCGAGCCGTAGCGGCCGATGATGCCCAGCTTGTCGCCGTGCTTGGCGTTCGGCACGACCGTGATGAGGGAGCCGAGCTTGTCGACCCCGAGGACGGTCAGCCATATCAGCTGATTGAGTTCCTGCACCGCGCCGTTCGGCAGGGTGAGGTTTTCAAGATTGATTCCTGAAGATGCCATGATCTTAGTTCCTTTTTAATTGATTTTCAATTGATTATTCCTCCTCGACCCTCATTCCGTTGCGTCTGCGGGCCTCGTCGTACTTCTGTCGGAGTTCGCTCTTGCCCTGCATGGGGGTGCGGGTCACGTCCCTCTGCTCGGGACGGTAGTTGCTCTTGGCGTCGGCGAGGAAGTCGCGCCCGCCCTCGAGCGAGCCGCCCGCCGTGATGGCGAGGTTCAGCACCTCGTTCTCCAGCGGGGTCTTGATCCTCGCGTTCAGTGTCTCGATCTCGGCGTCCTTCGCCTCGATCTCCGCGTGCAGGTCGGCGACCTCGGCCTGGGCCTCCGCCCTGCACGTCTCCAGATCCTTTGTCAGCTGCGCGACCTGCGCACGGAGGTCGGCGACGAGGGCCGCCTGGTCGCCTCCCTCGTCGGGAACCGGCTCCGGCTGCTCGTCAGCCTCGCGGATCTCGGTAATCACGCCGCCGGAAATGACGATGGTCTTCCCGTCAGGCATCAGGTGCTCACCGTCGGGGCTGGCCTTGTCGCCCACCTGCGGATCGCCCTCGTCACGCTCGACGGTGATCTTGGTCCCGTCGGCCGTGTTCAGCTCATAGGCCTTCGGGTTGCTCTCCCTGCGGGCCTTGAAAATGTTCTTCATTGCCATATCTCTATCGATAAACTGGTGTCTGATTGCGGACGCGCTCAGCGGCTCGAGGATCTCCTGGATGAAGCCCAGTTCCCTTGCCCGCTCCATGTCCATGGTGGTCTCCTCGTGCATCATCGCATCGAGGGTGTCGCGGTCGGCCCCTGTCCTCTCCACGTAGTAGTCCAGCATCCTCTCCCTCTCAGCGTTGAGGTCCCTCCCCGCCTTGAGCATCTCATCGGCGGTCATGTAGCCGAACTGGAAGGCGAACGGGTCGTGGATGAGGATCGTGGCGTGCGGGGCTCCCCTGCGCTCGGAGGCGGCGAGCAGGACGATCGAGGCCATGCTGGCGCACTCGCCCTCGATGGTGGCCGTGATCCTCTTGCCGGAGGCGCGGAGCTTGTCCTGGATCGCCCAGCCCTCGTAGACGCTGCCGCCGGGGCAGTGGATCCGCAGGTCGATCTCCCCGTCATCCTCGGCCATCGAGGAGAGGAACTGGTCGATGTCGTCGAAGCAGATCCCGTTCTCCCCGTAGTAGTCCATCCATGCCTTCTCGCCCTGGTCGACGATCGGCGCGTTTAGTCTCAATACTGCCATGTCTGTAGTGTTTTTGAATACGGCCGCGAAGATGGGGAAAGACCGGGAAAACGTCTCCATTCCGGGACGGGAAAGCGGCGACACGTCCATGTCGCGAAAAATGGGGAGCCTCGGACATTCTCTGCCGGAGGCTCCCCGTGTTGCTGATATCAATGTGACTTAAAACTGTTACCCAATAACCTATTGTATCATGAATATGAAAGATTTGTCGCTTTTAATAGGCCCCGCGCGTCACCGCGAAGGGCCGTTCTGTGCAATTGTCTGAAA